>CAZFFN010000085.1:0-2338 GCA_964518165.1 uncultured Thermoplasmatales archaeon | reverse complement strand
TATTGTTTTACCTGTTGCACTGGGTTTTACTGTTGCTATTATTAAATATTTGAAGCCAGATTAATTAACAAATTTTAAATATTTAAATATATATCTTTTTGTGGCTTTGCACCTAATTACAAAAAGATATCAGCGTTTCATCTTTTATATACAAGCCCTCAACTAAAGTTATGGACTACGCAGCCTTCTCAGCCGTAAAATAAACAACTTGAAATTATTCTATCATTAGATAAATATTTTATTTGAATCAGTCCAGTACAATTTGTTATCTTTTGCCCTTCCATTATTTTACCGGATAATCCATTTTTATCACAAGAACCTATTATTTCTAAATCATTCCATTCTAATAGATTATTTTCTAATGACTCATCATATTCGGGTTCTGTTGTTTTTTCCAAAATTAATCCATTATATAAGTATATAACCAAACTATTTTTACTCAGAGAATATTTAGCACACTCGGAAATATTCAACAAATATATGCAAATTTTTCCACCATTAATACTCCAATTACCCTTTTCTCTAGTATATACATTTCCTGACGGTCTATAATTATCTGCTTCTACAACAGTTAACTCATTACTCGTCATATTTTGATGAAAATAAATTTGGGGGATTCTAATATTAATAGAAGTATCATATGGATACCCCTGATAATAATATAAAGTCCCATTTTCGTTAAATGTCCATATATTGACCCACCTCATATAATCAGGACCAGTATATTTCATTAAAATCTCCCAGGAGCCAACAATTTCTCCTTTATTTTCAGAAGGAAAATCAATAAAATAATAAGAAAAACTAACAATGATAATTATTGATGTTATTGATACTAGGGTTATCTTGTTTTTCTTTTTCATCCTATCTCACCAACAATATAAACGTTTTGTTTTAATCTTTTTTGTAAAAAATCATAGATATTTTATGTGCAAAGCCACAAAAAGATATATATTTATATATTCATTTTAATTGAGATTATGGTGGCGATAATCTCATAATTGGTCCAAATGGTAACCCCGGATAATCATAATAAGATATCACTATATCCCCTGAAAATAACCTATAAAAATCTTCGGAGGGATTTACCCAAACTTTTATCACATAACTTTTACCCTTCTTGCATTTTTCTGCATTAAAAATCTTTCCCTCCAGCTTATCTACCCCTGAATCAAGCGTAATGGATAAATCTCCTAAAGTTAGTTGAGAGGAATATATACTATCATTATTTGACCAATCTGAGTTGTTATTATATTCGTAGATACTGAAACTAATTTCTACAGATTCAGAAGTATAATTTTTAAAACCAATCTTAATAAAATCATCTTCTTTTTCAGGAAATAATAGAGGTAGAGTTGAAATAGTTGCAAAAACAAACACACCAACGATTATTAAAGTAGCAATACGGTCCTGTGTTTTCTTTTTACTCATAATAGATGTATCCGAAATATTTTGAACGACTTTTACAGGTTTATAATCTGGTATCCTCTGGCTATAATAAGCTTCCCTTTCCCTATCAAGTTTTTCCCACTCTTTTTCAACATCTACCCTCATATTTTTAAAAAATCTATATAATAAATAATAGATCAATGACCCTAAAATTGCACTTGTCCAGATATAAGCAATAAAGCCATATGCTGGATTAAAATTTAGATAAATCTTTAAAACTGCAAAAAGCAAAAACATCAGCAGGAAAATAAAAATATAAATTCCACTTGGAAGTAAAAAGTTCTCCCTCAATTTATAATATTCAAACCAGCCATCTTGTCTCGGCATCTCTATCTCCTCACACGCTAATAATTAATTATTTACTTATAAACATCGCCTTTTATATATTTTTAATATGGTTATTTAGTTTAAAATTTTAGTGGAATTTAATGGGTAACAATTGTACAATAATTATTATATACTTATAAATATAAAATTATATCGTTGAATAATATGATAGTCATAGGATTACTCTCCACACAAGAAGAAGTCGAAGAAATAAAAAACATTGCAAAAATTGCAACAATAGAAGACAGAATACATTTTATCTGCAGAATGCAAAAAATAAAAGACATGCTAAAAAAAGAATAAAAACATCCAAAAAAACAAAATAACTCTTTTTCAATAAACAAATTGGTGAAAAAATAACAACTATAATAATATCAAGTATAGAAGATCCAGCCGGAACAAACATAAAAAAAGGACTTTTAAAAAAAGAAAACTGGACAGAAATAAACACAATATATGAAAATCTAGTCTACAAAAACAACAACCATGAAAACATAATAATGATAACAATAAAAGACAGAACAATAAAACACGAAAACATAGAACAAGAAATACAACAAAAACT
>CAZFFN010000084.1:0-4818 GCA_964518165.1 uncultured Thermoplasmatales archaeon | reverse complement strand
ATTGGTCCTGGATGGTTTCCAATAAAAGACCGAGAAAGTAACTATAAGGTAGAATTTGAAATAACTTATAATGTTGCTGAAGAAATAGAAGATTATGGAGCAATATCTTATAATTGACATAATTAACCTTACATATATGATATTTTTATTTATTTTAAAAAATTGTAAGGGTAAATTATTTTATGTATTGTTCGTATTCTTTTTTATATCTTTTAAAGAACCATAATATAAATGATTTGTCGTCTTTATTTAATTGACTTTTTTCAAGAACATTGTAGTAGCTGTTTCTTTCAGAATAATCTATAACTAGCATAGGATAGTTTTTTTTGTTTAGTACATAGTTCATTAGAAGACGCGATATTCTTCCGTTTCCATCTCCAAATGGATGGATTGTAACAAATTTAAGATGGGTAAGAGCTGCGAGATGTACTGGATGTAGTGTGTTCTTGTTTTGGTTATACCATTCAAAGAATTCTCTTATTAGAATATCAAGTTCTATTGCATGAGGTGGTTTATATTTGCTACCAGATATTCCAACATCATAGGTTCTTATTTTACCTGCTTGATCTTTTTTAGTTTGTTTAAAAAGTTCTTTATGCCAATGAAGAACTGTTGCGATAGTTATTTTATGTTTATAGTTTATCATTTCATAAAAGACTTTTTTATGCTGTTCTGTTTCTTTTATATCTTCTATTGGTCTTCTTGAAGGAGTTATACCTTTTTCTAAAAGCATAGCTGTTTCTTGTCTGGTTAGAGTGGATCCTTCGATTTTGTTTGTAGCATATGTAAAGTTTATTGCAAAGTTTTCTAGTTTTTTCTCTTGAATAGATTTTGGTGTTTTTTTATAATCTTTTTGAAAGTTTTTCTTTATTTTGTCGAATTTGTTATACCAAAGTTTCTCGTAGATTTCTATCAAAAAATTTTGTTTTATTTTATCAATATCATTTGGAATTTTTTTCCCGAGATATTTTTCTTCATATTGTACTTTACCGTTTTTTCTATAGGTATGTTGAAGATAATAATATGTGTTATTTGAGATTTCTTTTTTCTTTATCGAAACCATACATACATATTACCCTTACAAATTAATAAATCTTTCGGTTTTTTCAAAAATGTAAGGGTAAAGGTTTAAAGAGTGATTAGAAGCAATATCTATAGGTTTTAATTCTTTATATTCTGGCTTAATTAGTAAAATGTTGACTCTACATATTGTCTAAAATTATTAAAAAAAAGTAATAGCTTTTCATTTAAAAATTAAGGCGAGTTCTTTTGTTCGATATATTACAAGATCTTTTTCTGATTTGAAATGTTTATCATTAGTCCATATTCCATCTGCTTTATATGTAAGATATAGTGCTATGAAAGGTGTATCATCTGGATCTTTTGTTAATTTTTTTGCTTGCTTTAGTTTTTCTTTATATTCTGCCTTCGGCATAACAGATATGTTTTCGAAAATGATGCTTAGTAATATATTGAATTCTTCACTGTTTATATTTGCTTTATTACAGATCATTTTTTCATATTTTGAGATTTCGCTTATAGAGTGTTCTGGAGTTATAAATTTAATAAAAGGTGAGAATATTATTCTTCTTGTAATTCCTTTTTTTATTAATGCTGATATGAGGATATTTGTGTCAATTACTAATTTCATTTGTTAATTCCATGTTTTTTTGCTATTTCATGTTTGATTTTTTTTCCAATTTCTATAGCGTCTTTTTCTGTCAGTTCGCTTTTAGATAGGATTTTGTCCATTAATTCTAGTTTTCTTGCTTTTTCCCACATTGCTTGTCTTGCTACTTCAGTCCATTTTATTTCTTTGTGTTTTTTTATTATTTTATGTAGTTCCTCAGGTATAGCTAGTGTCATATTTGTCATTTTTATTACCCTAAGTAATATATGTTTTATTACTTATATAAGGTTTTCTACTTATATTTCTTTTCTTTACGCATTTTGTAAATATCCTTGAGAAAATCATCCTTATCCTCATAATCAACAGATTTGTGTAATTTTTTTAATAAATCTTTATTTTTATTCGTTTTACTCAAATTAATAATTACCCCCTAAAATAGATCAAATTAAGGATAGAATTTTTATCTTATAAACATCAACAAGAGGTAATTTAAAGTATTAATTTTATAAAAATTATAAACTATAATCTTTAAATTTTATTAAAAACATAAGTTAACTGGGCTTATCAAATTTTTTTAAAGAAGATTTTGCTGTCCAGGTCCTTTATTATCTTCAGTATCTTTTTTTGATGCTTCCCGTTCAGCTTCCCGTTTTTCCATACGTTGGATTTTATACGCGTAATCCCAAAGTGCTCTTCTTCCAATTTCACTCCAGTTTACTTCTCTATGTACTTTGATAAACTTGTGCAGCTTTTCCGGTATCGCAAACGTCATATTAGGCATAATTAATCACAACAAAATGTTTTGTGCATTCTTTGTATATAAAGAAATTTCTTAGTATAAAATCTTTTTTGATCTCTATAACTAATATTTTATTTTTATATTTGGATTAATACTTTTAATTGCCTCATATCAGGTTTAATAAATCATAGCCATAATGTTTATTGATATGAATAAGGTAAATTATAAATATAATAAATTATATAGTAACTATAGTGAACACATAATGAGCGATACAACAACTATACAATTAGATAAATCTGTAGTAAAATCACTCAAAGAAGCAAAAGAATACCCAAGACAAACCTACAACGAATTAATAAACCACATGATCACAATATTTATCGAAATTAAAAAAAGAAACCAATATGATGAATTTTTACACAAAATACAACAACCAAAAATGAAAGAACTATGGGACAATAAAGAAGATGAGGCATGGGAAGATGCCTAAACCCGGCTATGTTGTTTTAGCAAAAGTACAATACACAGATACCTTTGAAATAAAAAAAAGACCAGCTCTAATTCTTTTCGAAGAATACGACAACATAATAGTCGCAGGAATCACAAGCAACACAGAAATGAAAGGAATACCATTAACAAAAAAAGAAGGAGCAATAAAAGATAGTATAATCAAACTAAACTATATTTTTACAATATCAAAAAAAATGATAGAAAAAAACCTTTTTGAATTAAACCAAGAAAAGAAAAAAAAAGTCTATGATGAACTAATAAAAAAACTAAACAACTTAAAAAAATAAAATCAAATTTTTACAAAAATTAAACTACAGTTTAAATACATCCCTTAAAAAGATTTTATTATACTAACTATCAAGTTGAAAAAATTTATTTAGTTATCTGACTGATATCTATTGCTTTATAACCATTTATAGTTTTTAAATTAGAATACTTTACTAAGTCCCCTGCATGAAGTATAGTCAAAAACGGTAGATCTTTTTCATATACCATGATGTCTTTACCATCTTTACCTTCAATAAGACCCTGTTTCTTGATATCACTATACCAGTTAACAATTCCTTTCATATTTGATAATCACCTCGTTATTCTCTTGTAGTTTATTTAAAAAAAATGTTATTAAAATGAGTTTTTACAATTAACACAATTACTTTTTTTATCTGAGTTTGTTTTTTGAACAAACGAAGAACAGTTATCATTTGTAAATACTGGTTTGTTATGCACTCTACATCTCATTATTTCAGATTTTTTCTTATCGAACCTATTATTTCTTCCTTTTTTACGACCCATTTTTAAATACACTCTTATAAATTATTTTTATAGTTTATATTTGAAAAAAAGAAAAAGATTAAAACCCATCTTGTTTTAAAAAATGAATATTCAAAATTCCAATTTTTTCCTACACCCCCTTTACAGTATGTTATGTTTATATAGTTTTGCATAAGGTTTACCTAACCAATTAATATTTAAGAATAAACTACAAAAAAAACACAGAATTTTTAGTAATTTCCAGATATTCCAAAAATGATATATGTATATCAGTGATGCCATCTAATATGTACAAAAAATTGATATCAGTTTCATCAGCCGCTATATTACTTACAGCTTTAACTTTAATGTTATTAAATTATATTACCCCTCTTTTGTTCTATTTAGTCGCAGGAATGGCAGCATTGATAGCATTTTATGTAGTCCCAAAAATTAAGGATTAGCCCCCTCTGTTAAATATTAATTATTTTTAAAGAATAACTATTATTTTTTTACTTGGCGGGATATCTCTTCAGCCCATGTTTTAGCAAGTTCAGGTTTTACGGAGTTTTTTTGTTTTTCATTCTCAGCCCACTTTTCAGGGAAAATACCAGGGAAAGACACCATAGATTTTGGTTCAAGATCATATTTTTTTACAAGAGGAGATAGAAATTTTTCTACAGCTTTTTTTGGTTCTTCCATTGCCATACCACTAGATAAAAACATGTAAAGAGTCTTGTTATGCAGTTCTTTTTGTTTAATAATTTTTTTCCAACGTCTATAAACCATGAACATTCTGACACCTGTACCAAGAATTATTGTATCAAAATTTGAAATATCTGGTGTTTCTTTTTTAAGATTATAAATTTTAACATTTAACCCTTTGGATTGTAGTGTTTCTGCTATCGTCTCTGCGTATTTCTCAGAGGCTCCGCCTTTAGTATAATATGCAACCAATATATTTGGATTCATTTTTAAGTCCCCCATAATGGATTAGATATCATCAAAGGAACATTTCTATGAAAGATTTTATTTGAATATACAAAAAAACTATTGTAACAACATAATAATTAAAATTTTTGATTAATGCGGCTTCATCCCGTAATTAGCTTGCTAATTACTTATTTTTAAAAAATCACGTCGGCGTTGCTCTTCAAATTCGGGTTTTTTTAGCCTAAATGCTGAT
>CAZFFN010000083.1:0-3284 GCA_964518165.1 uncultured Thermoplasmatales archaeon | reverse complement strand
ACGTGTTTTAATGCAGCGGCATGAAATACGATATCAACGTTTTCCATTGCTCTAATTAATCTATCTTTATCTCTAACGTCGCCTATAAATGGGCGTATTTTATTGATTTTTAATTCTTGTTCCATGTCAAATAGTTTACTCTCGTTGTTATCAAATATTCTTATAGTTTTAACATTAAATTTAAGGAGTTTTTTTACTATTTCACTACCAATTGAACCGCATCCACCAGTTACGAGAATAATTTTATTCTCGTAAAATTTTTCCAAGGAATCCATATTTTTTACACCTGATTAAAGAAGGTAATAATATTTTTTGTAATGTATTCTTGATTTTTCTTTGTTAGTTGGGGATATATTGGTAACGTTAAAACTTTTTCTGATAGTTTTTCTGTTTTAGGTAGGTTTCCTTTGCTGTATCCAAATTTATTTTTGTAATATGATTTTAGATGTATTGGATAAAAATAGACTTTGGTCATAATACCTTTTTTTGTTAAATATTTTTGTAGGTTATCTCTTGTTTTTTTGTTTTTTAGTTGAATGGTATACATTTGATAAACATGTTTTTGTTTTTCTAATTCTTTTGGTAACACTATATTTTCGATATCTTTTAGTTTTTCATTATAATATTTTGCTTTTTCTTTTCTAAGATCTATTATTTTATTTATTTTTTTTAGTTGAGAAAGCCCTAATGCTGCTGACATTGTTGGCATTCGAAAGTTATATCCAATATCTATATAGTCTAACTCTTCTGTTGTTGAAAAATAATCAGTGTCTGTTAATTCTACTCTTCCATGTGAACGTATCATTTTTAATTTTTCATAGATTTCTTTTGAATCAGTGACTATTACCCCACCTTCACCAGTTGTAATAACTTTGTTTTGACAAAAGCTAAACATCGCTGCATCACCAAAATCTCCAACCATCTGATTATCAACTTTGGATCCAAGTGATTCAGCTGCATCTTCAATTAAAAAAATAGTATGTTCTTCAGCTAGGTTTTTTAAAGCAATGATGTCCTTTGAAGGAAGACCTCCATAATGAATAGGGATTATTGCCTTGGTGTTTTTCGTTATTTTTTTTTTCACACTTTCAATATCAAGACCATAGCTTTGTTTTTCAGTTTCAGCAAAAATAGGTTTTGCACCAGCTAACAATACGGCATTAGCTGTAGAAATAAACGTGAAAGATGGAACAATAACTTCACCAGATGTGATACCATACGCTAATAGTATTGAATGCAGGGCTGAAGTACCTGAATTAAAGCTTACGCAATACGTCCTATCAATAAATTTCGCTATTTGTTGTTCGAATTCTTGTATTTCAGGACCAGTTGCCCAATAGGCGCCTCTTTTTATAACGTTTGATATTGCATCAATATCGTTTTGATCCCAGTATGTTTTAAACAAAGGTATTTTCCAGTTCATTTCTTATTCCTCCTCAGTATTTTTACAGGTATTCCATAAGCCAAAGAATCATCTGGTATATCTTTATTTACATAACTATATGCTCCTACTATTGAGTTTTTACCTATAGTAACTCCAGGCATTACCGTACTATGGGTACCTATCTTTGCGTTTTCTTTTATTGTTACACTCCCTTCTTTGTTATCAATAGTTGAAATAGTGTATATCGAACAATGTGACCCAATTTGAACATTTTTTTCTATTATCACTCCATGCTTTGCATTGATGTAAGTAAAAGAACCTATATCCGTTTTTTCACCTAATGATAAATTTTCTTTATGATGAACAAGAAAATAATAGTCAGGATGCAACACTCTGTCTTGTATCTTCGGCATTTTCCAATTTTTAAACCGGTTATCATTCATAAAAAGCCTCATTTTTTAATAAGTAATTTGTTTCTGGATTAATTTTTCAGAAATTTCAATTTCCTTTAAAATCTTTACTATGCGTAAACGTGCTTTTCCATCACCAAACGTATTTTCACATTTTTTGAGTTTTTCATTATATTTTTTATCATTTACTATAAAATCAACTGCCTTTAAAATATCATTTCTATCAGGTTTTACATCAAGAATATTATCTGATCGGTCTCTACCTTGCTGCCTGCTACCAATATTAATCACAGGTATCTTAAAAGATGGTGCCTCGATTATTCCACTGCTTGAGTTCCCAAGCATTACATCACAATTTTTCATAAAGCTTAAGTAATCCGGATACCCAAGATTTTTAAAAGTATGGATATATTCTTTCTTTTCATATTCTTTAATTAAATCAATAAATTTTCCGCTTCCTGCATCACAGTTTGGATAAATTAGGGCCGTTTGCGTATCTAATCTATCTAAAGCAAAAAACAATTCTTTTAACTGGGAGTAACCCTTGTCTTTGATAGTTGTTATTGGATGATGAACAACAAGAAATGTTTTAGCATTTGGGTCAAGACCATATTTTTCAAATAGTTCTTTTCTACTACATAAAGAAATTTTATTTATCGAATCAATTGTTAAAGCCCCTGTTACATAGATTCTTTTTTTTTCTTCACCCATCTTTATAATTCTATCAGCATTATTTTTTGTGTGAACAAGATGGATATGTGCAAGTTTGGTAATAGCATGACGAATTGATTCATCTAATGTTGTACCAGAAACATCACCACCATTAATATGTGCAAAAACAATATTTAGATAAACAGAAGTTATTGCAGATGCAAAAGCTTCGCTTCTGTCACCAAGCGCTATAACTACATCTGGTTTTGTTTTTTTTAAAAAATCAGCTAGATTCTTTATTCCATCTGACAGATACTTAGCCATATCTTTTGCTGAATCTCCTGATAAACGCATCGGAACTTTAAAATAATCTGGAAAATCTTTTTCAACTATCTTATATGAATTTCCATATTTTGGTAATAGATGCATACCTGTTACTACAGTTATTAATTGCAATTCTTTATCTTTTTGTATCTCTGTCATTAACGGTTTTAGATAGCCATATTCTGCTCGTGTACCTGTTATGACTGCGATTTTTCTCATTTCTATTCTACCATATTTTCTTTTAGTATCTCATCTTTTTTTATTGTTCTTTTTGCTTTTTTACCGTACATCCTCATAATTTCAGAAGGTTTTAAACCAGTGCCAGGTCTTTTAATTATAAGCATATCTTGATTTATAATAGTTCCTTTTTTAATTTCGTTTTTTGCAATTATACTTTTTCTTATAATTCTTATTATTTTCTCTTCGGATTTAGTCGGTTTTTTAACAAGGCTTCCTAGGGCTTTTTCAACATTTCGTATTTCACTTACCATATTTTTAAGTTCATCAGGTTCAAG
>CAZFFN010000082.1:0-47663 GCA_964518165.1 uncultured Thermoplasmatales archaeon | reverse complement strand
TAAAGTGTTATCCTATTAAAAAGTAAGTGATTTACTTTGAAGTTTGCGTTAAAATTTGCTTACAATGGTAAAAACTTTTATGGATATGCAAGACAACCTGGTTTGAAAACGATTGAAGGCAAGGTAATCAATGCTTTAGTTGCAAATGAAATAATTCAGGATACAAAAAAATCCCTATTCAGATCAGCTAGTAGAACAGATAAAGGAGTTTCAGCAATATGCAATGTAGTATCATTTAATTCTAGCAAAGAGATTACAAATATACTTAATCTATTAACATTTTCTTCTAAGGATATTATTTTTTATGGCATAAAAAAAGTCAAAGATGATTTTAATCCAAGATATGAAAAAAACCGTCATTATAGATATTATTTAAGAATTAAAAATTTGGATTTAGAAAAAATATTAAGCACCCTTGAATTGTTTAATGGAGAACATGATTTTTCAAATTTTGCAAGAGTTGAAAGGAATAAAAACCCCATAAGAATTATTGAAAACATTATCTGTGAAATAAAAAATGGATATTTAATAATAGATTTTTTTGGACCAAATTTTTTGCGGAATCAGATAAGAAGAATAATATCTGCAGCAGTAAAAGTAGGAAAAGAAAAAATAAAAAAAGTAGATGTAAAAAATGCATTATATAACCCAGAAAAACCTATTGATTTTAATGTAGTAAAAGCTGATCCCTTGATATTAAAAGACATTATTTATGATTTCAAATTTGATGTTTTTCCTTCAGAACTTAAAAAAGTAAAAAAATTAGAAGAAAAGATAATTTCAAATCTTTAGATCTCAATAGGTTTTTTCAACCAAGGAAAGCTGATATAATATCTCATAAAAAAACTTGAAATTTTTTTCTTATCGTTTTCGTTTATTTGTATTACTTTATCTCCAAATAAATTCAATAGGCCACTTGGCCCTAAAATAGATCCCCAGTAATTATTTGATGCTGCAGGTATTGAGTTGTAAACAAGTCCGTATTTCTTATTTGAAAAAATATTGTTGTACTGGATAGTTGGATGAATTGTGCTATTTAATTTAATTCCAATCTCGTTATTTTTTATATTATTGTAAAAAATATAGTTGTAGTTAGATCTTTGTAAAAAAAATCCAATGTTATTATCTTCAATATTGTTTCTTTCTATATTGTTCCAGTTTGATGCATATTCAGTTTTTATACCAATATTTTCATCTAAAATATTGTTATAAAAGATATCATTTTCAAAGGATCTTTTTAAATAAATACCATTGTTATAATTGTTTGAAAAAGTGTTATTTTCTATCTTATTATGCTCTGTTTCAAAAAGGCTTAGGCCTATAGAATTTTCTTCAAATGTATTGTTATTTATCTTACACTTGTAGCTATCTACTATAAAGTCAGGATAACCTATTCTTATCCCAGATTTTTTATTTGAACTGTTTACAAATTTTATGTTAGAAATTGTTACATATGATGCATTTATCTTTAGTACATCACCTTTTTTCGCACCATCAATAATTGTATTTTTATTTCCAATCAAATTTAACTCTGGTGTATCAATAATCAAGTTTTCATAGTATGTACCGTTATCAATAAGTATTGTGTCTCCAGGTCTACTGATATTTATTACATTTTGTATTTTTGAGTTGTTTGTAACTTTGAATGTGTTGGTTGATTTTTCATAGACAGTTATTTTTCTTGTAAAAGAATCATATATATCTTTATTTGTAACATTTAAAGTGACATTATATATCCCCGCATCTGTAAATTTATGTTTAGTTTTTTTATTACCCTGGATTTGTAAATTCTCGATTGTCCATTTATAAGAATTAGTTTTATTTTCATTATATGATGTGCTTGCATCAAAAACAATTTCTTCATCTAAAAATACGGTTCTAGGTGTGTAATCAAAAAAGGAAATTATGTTTTCTTTTAACTGATCATTTTTAAGTGGATATCTATCTATGCTGTTACTGTTTCCATCTATTATATAAACTTTTGAAAAGTTATGGCCTTCCCAGAAGTTTCCACCATATTTTTCACCGTTATCCCAATAGTTTTTACAGTTATCAAACGCTTGAATGTCGTTTTTGTAAAATATATTGTTTGAAATATGGTTATTACGTGATGCTGAAATAATCTCTAGCCCAACTTTATTAAAAGACAAGTTACAGTTAGTAATGGTTGTATAATGAATGCAGTGATCCAAGCATATTCCTCTTGAGTTTTTTTTAATATTACAGTATGATATTACATTATTTTTTGAACTTGGAAGACAACAAAAATATATTCCATCTATACAATTTTTAAAAGTACATTTTGTGATAGTATTATTGTTTGAAAAACCTTTATATCCTGTTGGGCAGCCGTTAACTGTTATTCCTCTTTTGTCATTTTCAAAATCACAGTTTTTTACTGTATTATTTGATGATGAAATAAGTGCTATGCCAAAATCTGCAGATATATCTTTAATTGTTGTATTTTCTATTTTAATATTTTTTGAATTAGTTATTAGTATTCCAGCTATTGCAATTGTTTTTAAAAATCTATTTCCAGATATCTCGCAGTTTTTTATTGTTACATAGGACTCTGTATTTGAAATCGATATTGCAGGTCTAAAAAAACTTTTGATTTTCAAATCTGAAATAATATATGGGTCTTCTACTGTCCCACTTCCTTTTTTAACGCCGTTTTTTCTGTTAAAATCATTATTTCCATTGATCTTTATTAGCCTATGGAATTTTTTTCTTGAAATATTTTCTTGATGGATTTCTTTACTTTTTACATTAATATTTAAAAGAAATATGTTTGTTAGTAACAAGAAAATAACAAATGCTGCTAGATATTTCTTAACATTCATATTTCCACATCAATTCATTTACTCTAAACAACTTTTTTATCTTCATTTAAGTTAAACTCTGTATCTTTAAAAAAACTATAATCAAGATTTGAGTAATCATCAAAATCTCCTCTACCATGGCTTCCATCTGAAAAACCTAGTAGAAGATATACGTATCTATAGTTCAAACAGCTGAAATAATTTTTATACATCCATCCTTCTTTTGTAAAAAATTTTACAGATCCAAGATTATCAATTCCGCCGTGATCGTCAATCAATAGGCCCATGGAATGACCGAGTTCATGGATTATACCACCTGTTATTAATTTGCCTTTGTCAACATACCAATAATTTTTTTCACTGTTTTTTGTAGCCAGACCTATTGTATCAAGATTATTTAACCCAACAAATACAAACCCCGGGTAGATCTCTTCTATTTCATCAACAACTATAGCATAATGAAAAATTCCTTTTCGTGGATTATCTATATCGTTTTCTAAAAAATAGTCCCAGTATATATCTCGGAAGTCACTTGCTGAATTAATAGAACTGTATGGTATTTCTTCTCCACCATCAAGTTCACCTGTATCTATGTGAAGAGAAATTTCTTTTTCTTTAAATATTTCTTTTGCTCTATCTATATACTCTTTTGTCGGCATATTTTCCTTTGAATAATCAACCTCGATGAAAATATCCTTATAAAATGGATTTGAACCATATTTTTCTGTGTAACACTCTTCAATATTATTTAGACCATCATTATCTGGGTCTAGCGTATTATGCTCATCATATTTCTTTGGATCATATCCCCATTTTTCTTCCCAAAAATCAGGGACATTATCTTTATCTGTGTCTTTTTCTGAAAAAATAATTTTTTTTGTTTTTTCTATTTCAAGTTCATTTTTTTGAAATTCTTTTTCAACTATCCAATTCGATCCTATGTCTTTAATTTCTTGTGTTTTCCATGGATCTATTTTGTTTTTTATTGGTTTAAAAGAAACTCTATCGCTATTTCCAAATGCTGTATATGATGGACCTTTTTTTGCACCCCAATAATTATTTTTAGCTGTATAAAAAGAATTTTTATCTGATTCTATCCCATAAAGTCTATTACCATATAGGTTACAATTAGTTATTTCACAATAGCTATTTTCAAGATAAACAGCAGTTCTAAAACTTTCAACTATGTTACAGTTTGAAATATTTGTTTTTTCAACATCAATCAATCTAAGAGTATTGTACATATTATATTCAAGATTACAGTTTGAGATATCAACATCTGTTTTTTCTAGTTTTACACCAGCTCCATTATGATTAATATTACAGTTTTTAATTTTTAGATTTTTACAATCAAAAGCCCATATCCCTCCACCATCTTGATTGTTATCACAAATAGCTGAATCAAATATTTCTGTTTCTAGAGACTTTCTTGCATATATCCCTATTCCATTATTATGAATATAGGAATTTTTAATTGTATCTTTTTTTGATTCTTCTAAGTTAATTCCAAATGCACTGTTCATAATCTGGCATTTTAATATAACATTTCCTTCAGAATTATTACAAAAAACTCCTTCTCCATTATCCTGGAAAAAGCAATTAGAAATAATGTTTTCATTTGATCTATCTATTTTTATAGCTGTTCTTGTTCTATAAAAAACGCAGTTTGATATTTCGTTTTTATCAGAGTTTATTATTATGCCTGTGTCTTCTTTTTTTCCACCTGAGTTTCTTATGGTTAAATTTTTAATTGTTACTCCTTCTGAATTGATAAAAATAACACTATTTTGCTTTCTGCCATCGATAATACTTTTTTCTTTGTTTTCACCTATAAGGTTAATCGATTTATTGATATAGATATTTTCATTAAAAACAGTTTCAGGTATTTTTATTGTATCTTTTTCATTTGCTTGATCAATTACTTTTTGTATGCTTAAAAATGTTTTTTCTTTAGTTTTATCTTTTGTATAAAAAACTTCTTCATTTATACTAGCAATTGCTAATATAAAAATTAGAATAATTGCTCCTAATATTACTATTTTTCTTTTCATTTTTTAAATCATTTTTTCTTTTTTATTGCCCTATAAACAAAATATGCAAGACCGCCATATATTACAATTGATCCAAAAATTAACATTGCAATAGCAGAGAGAGGAAGCATTATTTTTCCCCCTCCTTATTTTTTATTTTACTAAGTATGCCAGATAATAAAAATATTGCAATTATTGGAATCAAACCAAATAAGATGAGTATTTCTATTGAATAGTTCATATATGGCTTTGAAATTACATCTATTACAGATAAAAAAAGTATTATTCCTAAAACAATTGGTATAATATATTTTATTAGAATAACCCACCATCTACCAATCTTTATATCTGATGTTTTATTTGCGTGCTCTCTTAGTTTTGTTATTTTATAGATCCATCCAAATAAGATACATTCTATTAAACCAACTATTACAAGGCAGAAATTAGCTAGAAAATGATCGAATATATCAAGTAGATGTAGTCCATTTCCCATGCTAAAGAGAAGGCTGAAAATAAAACCGACAATGCATATTATTGCAACTGCTTTTGTTTTTGTAATTTTCCATTTATTGTTTATGCTCTCTGAGATTGGTTCTATCATGCTAAATGCTGAATCTATTCCAAAAGTAAGTAGTGATACAAAAAATATAAATCCAAAAAAAGCTGCGGCGAATGGTAGAAGTGAAATAGCTGTGGGATAAGTTACAAATGTTAGGTTTGGCCCTGCAATTTGTTCGCCGAGGGCCTGGATTCCTATTCCTTTTTGTGCAGCAAGGTATCCTACAACGCTAAAAACTGTAAAACCAGCTAGAAAACTTGTTCCGGCATCAGCAAGAGATATAATAAATGCATTATTGTTTATATCTGATTTTTTCTTTAGAAAACTTGCATAGGTAATCATTATTCCTTGTGCTACACCTATTGAGAAAAATATTTGTGCATAGGCTGCAAGCCATACATTTACATTTGTAAGGCTTGAAAAATTTGGAGTTAGGTAATACGATAAACCTTCCATCGCACCAGGAAGTGTGACTCCCCTTATTGTTAAAATTATTAGTAGAATTGTCGGTATTGGAACAGTTAGTGCTACTACTTTTCCTATTCTTTTAACTCCTTTGTAAAGGATTATAAATACTGTACTCCACAGTGCAATTAGTCCAATTAAAACAGGTAGGCTTATACTTCCAAATATTTCTGGTGACCCAGTGATTCCTAAAAAGTTTTGGAAAAAAGTGTTTGCATTTAGCCCCCATCTTATATCAAGTGCATATATCATATATGAAAAACACCAGGACATAATTACAATATAGTATAGAGCTACAGTGAACGGCAAAAGCACACTCAACCATCCAGCCCATTCCCATTTTTCTGATACTCTCTTAAAAGCTTTTGGCGGTGCTCCACGTGCCCAGTGGCCTACACTAAATTCCAGTATCATAAGAGGAATCCCCGCTGTGAATAATGCTACAAGATATGGAATTAGAAAAGCTCCTCCTCCGTTTTCATAGCATACATATGGAAATCTCCATACGTTTCCTAATCCTACAGCAGATCCTACTGCTGCCATTATAAAAACAAATCTTGAACTCCATAATTCTTTTTTTGGAATAAAGATCCCCCGTTTTCAAAAAATGATATTATTAACACTATTTATAAATATACCTTTATAATTATGGGTTTTTGTTATATAAAATACATTTCGTTATAATAATAACAAAATCTTTAAAAATATGATTATAATAACATTATCTAAAGATAGCCGGGGAAGGTTGGTTAATAGATGGTAACTGTAAGCCATGTTGTAAAGAATGTTTTAAGAAGGCAAGTATTAATTCAAGAGGCAATAAACCATGGAATTGTTTCTTATAATAAACTAGCAAAAAATTTAAAACCACAAATAGAACAAGAACTCGGCAAATCTGTAAAACATTCTGCAATTGTTATGGCTCTTAGAAGAAATGCTGGAAAAATAAAAAAATCAACTGATGAACCATCATTTTCTTATTCAATTGAAACAATAAAAACTGATATTTCATATATTGTATTTGCAGAATCACCAACTCTTTTATCAAAACTAGAAAAATTATATTCAGTGATAGACTTTAAAAAAGGCGGAATTCTAAATATTATTCAGGGGAACTATGAAGCAGCAATAATTACAAACAGTAAATACAAAGATAAAGTACTTGATATATTATACAAAGAAGAAATACTTGAAGAAGTTGATGATCTGGTTTCAATTTCTCTAACTTATTCTAAAAACTTTTTGTTTCAACCAGGTATATTATATGATATATCTAGATTTCTAGCTTGGGAAAACATAAACGCAATAGATATAGTTTTAACAAAAACAGAGCTTAGTTTAATCATTGGTAAAAAAGACCTTATGAGATGTTATAGGTCACTTGGAAAATTCGCAGAAAATAGGGAAACCAGCAATAGCAAAGTTGAGAAAGCAATGAAATAATTTTTTTCATAGGAAATATTAATGTAATTTGTTTTTAATTCAAATTTCTGTGACAGATGAACTTATAATTGTTAGATATGGGGAGATTTCTCTAAAAAGCAAGTATGTTAGAAAGAAATTTGAATCAATTTTAATAAAAAATATTAAAAAAGCATTAGAAAGAAAAAATATTTCTTGTGAAATAGAAAAAGAACGCGGAAGAATATATATCTATACAAATAAAATAAATTCTTCGATATCCATTCTGAAAAAGATATTTGGAATAGTAAGTTTCAGTACTTGTATAAAAACTAAAGTAAGCCTAGATAATATTTCAAAAAAAGTAATTGATTTTTCAAAAGATTATTTAAACAAAGAGGTGAGCTTTGCAATACGATCTACTAGATCGGGTAACCATATTTTTTCAAGCCAAGATGTATCTATTAAGGTGGGTAATGATATAGTTGAAAAATTCGGATTAAAAGTAGATTTAACAAATCCAGATTATGAGATATTTATTGAAGTTAGAGGAACTAATGCATACATATATGACAAAAAAATAAAAGGACCAGGTGGAATGCCATTTGGGTCTCAAGATAAATTATTAAGTATAATTAATGATGATTTTTCATTACTTTCAAGTTGGTATCTTTTGAGTAGAGGATGCAAAGTACTTTTTTTTGTAAATAATGATTATAACTTAGATTTTTTAGAATCCTTTTGCAATGATTGGTATATACCAAAAGATTTTGAGATATATGATAAAAAACAAGATTTTTTCTATGAAATTAATAGAATTTCTAATGAAAAAAAATGTAAGGCTGTTGTTTCAAGTATTTACAATTTAGAAAATGAAGGGGTATTAAATATTAAAGAATATAAGAAAAACATTCAAAAAACCGTTCTTTATCCTCTTATTTCATTTAATAAAGAAGAAATTAAAGAAATACTTAGTAAAAAAGGTTTATTGAAATGAATATTTTAGTCTTTGGTGCTGGTGCAGTTGGTTCATTTTTTGGAGGGATACTTTCCAAAACTGAAAATGTAATATTAATTGGTAGAAAAGACCATGTAAATGAAATCAATAAAAATGGACTTAAAATATCTGGTAAAACAAATCTAGAAACTAGGATTAAATCTTTTAAATCAATCAATGAAATTTCTAAGGATTTTGATTTAGTTATACTATCTGTTAAATCCTATGACACTAACGATGCATGTAAAGAAATTGCAAAGATCATTTCAAAAAATACAATTGTGTTATCTTTACAAAATGGTCTTGATAACATCCAAAAAATTGAAAAATATGTAGATAAAAAAAATATTATTGCGGGTGTTACGACAAATGGAGTTTTGTTTGAAAAACCTGGTTTTATCGTTCATACTGGAGTTGGATACACTAAAATTGGTGAATTAGATAATAAAAAGACAAAAAGAGTTGAGAGAGTAATAAATATTTTTAACGAATCAGGAATAAATGCTAGTTTTAATTCAAATATCAAACGAGAAATATGGATTAAAGGAATAGTTAACTCTAGTATAAATCCAGTTACTGCGTTTTTCAACTGTAAAAATGGTTATATTAAAAAAAACCCTATTCTTAAAAAATTAGTTGAGAATATATGCAAAGAATCAACAAATATTGCTAATTCATGTGGTTTTGTTTTTAATGAATCTGAAATTTTAAAAAAAACTATGTCTGTGATAGCTGACACAAGTGATAATTATTCGTCTATGCTTCAAAGTATTAAGAAAAATAAACCTTTGGAAATTGATTCGATTAATGGTGAATTGATTAATATTGGTAAAAAAAATAGAGTTGATACAATTTTAAATGAGATGCTTGTTTATTCTTTAACTAAAATTTAGAATTGTGTTAAATATATGTATTTACCTGTTTTTTTGGGCTTTTGTGTTAGAAATATTATATATTAGAAAAGAAATAAAAGTATATTGCGACTAAAAGTGAGTGGAATAATTTAAAAATATATCACACCAATATTTTTTTCCACTCTACTTTTATTCTAATAAATATATATTATGTAATTTTTTAATACTTAAAATTTTTGGCTTATTTGGGCTTTTGTACAATAAATTATATATATCACAAAAAACAATTTTATATAAGGCATTTAATAAATTGTTAATAATATATAATTATGTATTCAAGGTGTCAATCATGAAAATTAGTATTATTTATAAAAACAAAAAAATTCTATCTATAGCATTAGTAATGATATTAGTTATAGCTGGAATAGCAGTTTATATTACAACACAAGATAGTGAAAAATTAGAAAAAATAAGTAAAACAAAAGAAAGAGAATTTGATGATAGGATAAGTCCGTTTCTTTCACAAGGCTTAACTGTAGAAATATTAAGAATTCGTAATAGGGGGCTTATGGACAAAATGCTTTCATTTGGTACGTCCTGGAAGAATCCTCCAGAATTTTACTGGGTAAGTGAAGTAGATGGAGAAATTGGTGATACAAGTGCAATTGAAGCTGCAGGGGGCGTAGAAGGTTCAGGTACTTTTACAGAGTGGGATACAATTCTAAAAGAATGCCGAGTGAACTATAAAATTGAAGACGAACAAGAAGAATCAAAGATTAAGATTAGCATAATGGAGATACAACCAAAAGGATTGTTTGGCAGAAAAGAAGAAAGAATTGAAAAATTAACTATAAGCCTTACTTATGATTATAAAACTGGACATTGGACAGGTGATGATTATCTTGGTGATAAAGACGGATATGGACATTACTTAGGCGAGGAATACGAAGTTTGGTTTAACCTTTACCAATCAGATTATGATCGTGATGGTATACCTTTTTGGACAGAAGTTAATATTCTTGGAACGGATCCTACGATAGATGACTCTAAATTAGATCCTGATAATGATGGTATTCCAACAAGTTGGGAATGGAAATATGGTTATGATCCTTTCACGTGGGATAACCATAAGAAATTAGATCCTGATTTTGATGGAATAGAAAATATTGATGAATATATGCTTTCAGATTATTTTTCAGATCCTTTCTCTCCAGATATGTATATTGAATCAGATGGTATGAAAAAGGGTGGTTTATTTGATTGGGAACACATATTTTATGAAGAATCCCAGCAGATGGTTATAGAAAGACTTGCACAACACGGAATAAATGTTTACATTGATGATGGATGGCCTGATGGACCAGTTAACGGCGGAGGCGAGATGCTGGATTTTGTAGAAACTCTTGATGAAGTAGTTGGTGGCCATATGGCTAGATGGTATAAACATAATTTTGCCGATGAAAGGAAAGGAACATTTAGATATCTTATAGTTGCAAATAATGCAGGTTTTATTACTCCATCGGAATACAATGGATATGATCATATCGTAATAGATACTAGCAAATACAAAACATATGTCAAAAGATTTGCATTTACGCCGAAACGACAGAGGGTTGTTCTTGCAAAAGGAGTTCTGCATGAACTAGGGCATTCACTAGGCTTGGAGCCATGGACATTTTATGGAATAGATAACATGCCGAATGGAAATCTTAGATGGCCAGAAACGTTGACCGATGAAGAATGGGCAGAATATAACGAGCAATATGTTAGTATTATGAACTATAAATATATCTTTGATATTTTCAAATATAGAAACCTATTTGATTTTTCATCAGGTGAAAACGGTGAGCCATATGATTTTGATGACTGGGGCCACATATATGTTTCAGCTTTCCAAAGAGATTCAGAAGCATATGAAGAGCCAACTCTTGAAACCTTTGAGGATTTTATAATAGTTGATAAGAAACCAGAACCTGTTTATTATGATTGGAATTATGATAAAAATATTACAGAACAATTCAAAGCAGAAATTCATGAATATAATAAGGGTATAGATAACGCAGAATACGATTATAGAATCTATATATCTGAAAAAAAGGGAAATGAGAATAATATTAGAATCTATGCAAAACCACTCATTGAACCTGTTACAACACGTTGGTCTTTAATTTCTGAAGGTAAATTAGATAAAAGCGAAAACAAACTCAAATCATACTCATATGAAGATGAGGTACACAATGTTTTATCAATGATATAATAAATGAAAAAACATAAATTTTTTCGATGTGTCTTTTGAAAAATTTTGTGAACCTCAATTAAAAGTAAAAAAATGGTGAAAAAATATGGATATAAAAAATAACATAAAAAATAATATGAAAATTATTGTTGCTGTAATAGTAGTGGCAATAATTATTTTGTCCTCTACAATAGTATATATTTCTATAAACGAGGATGAAGTAAAAAAAGATACAGAAAAAGAAGAAGAAATAATTATAGACGATAGAATAAGTCCTTTGGTAAATCAAGGTTTAATATTAGAAGTACAACGTATTCGTCATAGAGGTTTATTAGAAGAAATAACTAAGAGGGGTGCGGGTTGGAAAGAAAAACCTGAATTCTATTTTATAAGTAATATAGATGAAACAGAATATGTTAGTAAAGATGTTTCTGCTGCTGGTGCTGAAAGCGAGATATTATTCAACACATGGGATACATTTTTTCAGGAAAACAAGATAATGGAAGACACACCAGAAGGCCAAGAGACTTCTAATGTAAAAATAAGTGTCCTTCAGAGAGAATCATCAGGTTTACTTGGTTTGAAAACAGAGGATAATCTAAAAGAGGAAATTCAGGTAACTTACGATTATCGAACAGGTAGATGGGAAGGAGACGACTATTTTATGGACTCAGATGGTTACGGTCACTATATTGGTGAAACCTTTGAAGTCTGGTTTAATATTTATCAAACAGGAGCAGATTCTGATGGTATTCCCTATTGGACAGAAGTAAATATTTTAAAAACAGATCCAAGAGAAGACGATTCAAAACTAGACCCCGACAATGACGGTATTCCAACTGCTTGGGAATGGAAATGGGGTTATGATCCAAATACTTGGGATGATCACATGAATTTAGACCCAGATGTTGACGGCATTCAAAATATTGAAGAATATCGGATGAGCAAATGGTTTTCAAACCCATATCAAAGGGATATATATCTAGAGGTGGACGGCATGCAAAGAGGCGGTCTTTTTGATCCGCCACATGTTTTCTATGAAGAATCAGAACAGGTTTTAATAGAACGCTTTGCACAAAACGGCATTAATTTATATATTGATAACGGTTGGCCTGATTCACCTAAAAATGGTGGAGGGCAATTAGTTCCCCATGTTGAAACGATTTCACAGGATTCAGGTATGATCCTTCAGTTTTACCGTCATTATTTTCCAGAAGAAAGAAAAGGTATATTCAGATATATGTTAGTGGGACATAACACTGGTTTTTGTCATCCATCCGTATCAAATAAATATGATACAGTTGCAATTGACAGCAGCCTAAATAAACTATTTAGAAGAAAAGCTTTCACTCCTCGAACACAAAGGATAGTGTTAGCAACTGCTGCTATGCACGAGCTCGGTCATTCACAAGGACTAGGATCATGGACATTTGCAGGTATTGATAATAGAACAATATATGATAGAAGTAAAAAAGATGAATTCCTAGAAAAATGGGGTGGATATGAAAGTGTAATGAATTATCATTATATTTTTAACAAAAAACTATTAGATTATTCCCATGGTGATGATGGTGCACCTTATGATCAAGATGACTGGAGTGTACTGTATCTACCTACATTTGAAATGGATGCTGAAGTAATTGAAGGGCCTAATTATGCAGAAATGGAAAATTTTGAAGAAAAAAAGTCTGCAATTGTTGCAAAAGAGAAAAATTTAAGCGATGAAGATTGGAGATATAGCGAAAAATTAACTGCTAAGGTTGGAGATTTGATAAACAGTGGAGAAAAAATATATCCTGGAGAATGCGACTGGTTAATATTAGTCAAATCCGATAAAAAACAAAGCGACAGAGATGCCAGAATTTATATAAAACCAAAAGTAGAACCCGTATTTTCAACATGGAGCCTTTACAAGGAAGGAAAACTGAACAAAGAAGAAAACAATATTGAATTCTACTCATTTGAAGACGAGCTAAACAAAATATATGAATACAATCAAACTAATGAGTAAAAAATATTTTTTTATTTTTTTTATATACAATTTCTTCCGGGTACTTTAGGAAATAATGATGCATCTTCAATTTTATCAAGGCCGCATATATAACGCGTCAGTCTTTCTATACCAATTCCAAAACCAGCTGATCTTGGTAGACCTTTTTTAGCTATATCGAGATATGATTTGAAGTCTTTGTATTTTTTTCCTTTGATTTTCATCCTTTTTTTGATCCTTTCAAACTTGTATTCTCTTTCCCCACCTGATAGGGCTTCTCCGTATCCCTCTGGATAAATTAGGTCCATATCTGCTAAGTATCCTTTTTTGTCTTTGTGTTCTTTATCATAGAACTCTCTATGCATTATAGGCATATCTATGATCCATACTGGATCATTGTTTTCTTTTGAAATTTTTGTTTCAAAGTCTTTTCCATATTTTTCAAGTGCTTTTACATATGAAATTTTTTTGAATGGTGTTTTTGGAGTTTTTATTTCTCTTGAAAGAATCTTTAATTCTTCTTTACAGTCTTTTTTAATTGATTTAATTAAGCTAATTATCATTTCTTCACATAGTTTCATAACATCTTCTCTTTTTGCGTTTTTTACTTCTAAATCAAGCTGTGTGAACTCAAAAAGATGCCTTTTAGTTTTAGATCTTTTAGATGGTTCAAGTCTAACATTTGGTGAAAAAACAAATATTTTATCAAGCGTTTTTAGCGCTACTTGTTTGTGGAAGATCATGGATTGGGTAAGATGATATTTTTTTCCATAGCATTCAATATTACCCGGCGTTGTTGGATGATTTAAAGGATCTGTCATTGGTGAGAGTATAACTGGTGAAATTTCTATGAACTCTTTTTTTTCTAAATAATCTGCTAATTTTCTTCTTATTTTGCTTTGAATTCTTAGTATGGCTTGTTTTTTTGTTTTCATCATTATGATATTTGTTAAAGAATGTATATAAACATATTGTTTAAAATATTGTCAAATATTCGAAAAATAGTAAAATATTTAAGTAAAAGCCGACAATATGTAAATTAATGATTGACGAAAAAGATAAAAAAATAATTGATGAACTAAAAAAGAACGCTAGAAACTCAACAAAAAATATTGCTAAAAATGTAAGTATACCTAGAGTTACAACACATGACAGAATACAAAAAATGAAAGAAAAAGGAATAATAAAAAAATTTACAGTAAATGTTGATTATAAAAAAATGGGATTGCCAACTGAAGTTTTTATTTTTGTTTCATTTCAGTCTGGACTTGATATTTCACAAAGAGAACTAGCTAAAAGAATATCCAAAATTAATGGCATTTCAGAAGTACATATAATTTCTGGTGAGTATGATTTGTTATTAAAGGTTAGAGGAGAGTCCTTAGAAAAAATTGGTAAACTAGTAGTTGACAAACTAAGGAAACTAAAAGGAGTTGGAAAAACTCTTACATTTGCATGTTTTGAAACGATAAAAGAATAAGTAACATACTTTTATTACAATTTTATAGGTTCTAATATGAAAATATTTGTAACAAGAAAAATCCCCGAAAAAGGTTTAGATTTTTTAAGAAAACATCATCAAATCAAAGTAAACCCACATGATAGAGTTCTATCCAAAGAAGAAATAATTGAGGGTCTAAAAGGAAAACAAGGTCTTTTGTGCCTTTTAACTGATAAAATAGACAAAGAAGTAATTGAATCCGAATCAAAACTAAAAATGATTGCAAACTATGCAGTCGGATACAACAATATAGATTTAAAAACTGCAACAAAAAATAACATACCTGTAAGTAACACACCAGGAGTACTTACAGATACTACAGCTGAAATGGCTTGGGCGCTTCTTTTTTCAGCTGCAAGAAGAATTGTTGAAGGAGATAGATTTACAAGAAAAGAAAAATTCAAAGGGTGGGCACCAATGCTAATGCTTGGCCAGGACATCCATAAGAAAACTCTTGGAGTGATAGGGATAGGTAGGATTGGAACTGCTTTTGCAATGAAAAGCAAAGGGTTTGATATGAAAGTTCTTTATCATGATAAAAAAAGAAATGAAAAACTTGAAAAAGAACTAAATGCAGAAAAAGTAGAACTTGAAAAGCTATTGAAAGATTCAGATTTTGTGTCTATCCACGTACCGCTTTTAGAATCAACAAAACATATGATTAGTGAAAAAGAACTTAAGATGATGAAAGAAACAGCAGTTTTAATAAACACTTCAAGAGGTCCAGTCGTAGATGAAAAGGCACTTGCAAAAGCACTAAAAGAAAAACAGATTTTTTCTGCAGGACTTGATGTTTATGAAAATGAACCAGAAGTAAATAAAGAATTATTAAAATTAGATAATGTAGTTCTCCAGCCCCATTCAGCATCTGCTAGTATAGACACAAGAACAAAAATGGCAGTAATGGCCGCTGAAAATATGATTCAGGGATTAAATGGGAAAAGACCAAATAATTGTGTTAATCCTGAGATATTCTAAGAGTTCGATTAATAGAATATTTCAGTATCTGTTTTTATTATAACATTGCTCTTAAAATATTACAAATGATTACAAAAATAACTATAGAGTAAAAGTCCAAACTTCTGGTTCTTTTGGAAGGTCTTCTTTTTCTATATCTATTTCATTACCTACAGGTAGAACTCTATATTTGTTATTTTTCAAGAAGGGTTCAATATTGTCTATGGGTAAACTTAGCCCACCTATCTTATAGTGCATTGGAATTACAATTTTTGGTTTGATTTTTTTAATTACTTTCCAAGCTTTTTTACAATCTAGTGTGAAAGTACCACCTATTGGTACAAATAAAACATCAACTTTTCCTATGCTTGATACAGTTTCATCATCAAGTTCATGGCCGAGATCTCCTAGATGACAAAAACTTATATTATCAACATTAAATCTAAAAATTATGTTTTCTCCTCTTTTTGCTCCTTTTGATTCATCATGGAAAGATTCAAAACCTTTTATTTCTACACCTGAAATATTCCTTTTACGACCATCGCGGACGACTTTCGAATCTTTTTTATCAACAGAACCAACACTATTGTGGTCATAATGTTCATGTGATACAAGTATTATATCTCCTTGAACATTAGGTGCGGGTATCCCTATGGAATGTCCGTCATGTGGATCTGTGACAACTGTTACATCGTTTGTAACTTCAAAACATGAATGGCCATGCCACCTTATCTGCAACATGCTCTTTTTTACTCCCCCGGTAAGAATTAAAGAATGCAAATTGATTATAAAAAATTATGGAAAATTTTTGTTTTTAATAACTTATTATGGCCAATATATTAAATCTATTACCAAAATATTGCCATTCAATTTAAGAGATATAAGATTAGTTTAATATAGAAATCTTATAAATAATTGCTGAATTTTCTCGAAAAATATATTGTTGTATAATTGTTTTGCAAGACTACTTTTGATATCTACAGATATTTCATCAGATTCTGCAATGAGTGTATAACCAGAATCGTTAGGCGTCTCTTCATATTCATATCCTAGAGCTTTTATTGTAATTGTTTCACCAGATTCTATGATTTGTTCTCTTTTCTGTTCAAATTTCCAAAATATTGTAAATTTATTTATTGTAAATCCAAAACTTGGTTTTTCTTTAACTTCCCAACCTGAATAACCGCGTCCTCTATAATCAATAGAATAGATAACCTTGTCAATGTTTTCTGATGCATCTACTGTAACTGTGAAAGGTAAAGTGATTTCATCTCCATCGGTTATGCCATTAATTGATATTTGAGAGGAGCTGTTTTCCTTCTTTATCGTGTTAGCCGTTACTGAAGATAAAGACACGGTTGTAACAAATATACCTATCATAAAAATTGCTATTAATTTCTTATTCATTTGTATCACATCAATTTTTTAAATTTTCTAATATAAAATTTAATTTCTAACTATATTAATTTTATAGCACAATATACCAAATAAGAGAAAAAATTATGCTATATTATATTTTATTGACGTAAATTAAGAGCTATAATAATATTTTTAAAACTTCTAGTACAATTTTCTTCTTAAAAACACCATTCTAAGGTCTCAATCTACCAAAACAGATATAATCAACAGAATCATTTAAAATTCTTGCAAAGACAATTTCTTTATTTACTGAATGTGCAAGCCGAACTGCACGAGAAAACTCAGCCCAAAGGCTTTTAAAATCTTTATCTACAACATGAACAAGGTATTCTGCGTGGATTTCATCAGGATGATCAGTATAAACACGGAAGTTAGTTCCAAACTTAAAACCAGTTTTTACAACAAGTTTTTTCTTTTTTAAATCTTTAAAGATAGATAGTTGAGCAACTATATCAGAATGCTTCTTTTTTGCATATTTTAAAAATTTAGATTTAGATAAACTTTTACCATTTTTTTCCTCAAGAGAAATTACTTTTTTATCTAAAAGATACAAAGCTTCTACAAATGAAATTTGTAAGGCCGGACCGAAGGGTTTACCGAAGAATTCTTTTTCAAACAACTCTTTTGTTTTTTTATTATCAAAAATAAGAACTCTATCATCTAGAACTAGGCCTTTTATATTATCAAAGTTATTAGGCTTAATACTACCTTTAAAATCTACATTTGATACTTTGTAATATGTAATATCGCCTTCATCATCCACAATAGCAATCCATAAAAAAGAATTTTTAGGAATCTTGTTTAATAATAAATGTGTTTTTTCAATATCAAAAAAATCTCTTTCAGAAAAAACACAGACAAAAAACTCTGATTCATTTTCCTTCTTATTAAATTGATATAAATCGAAGATATGTTCTTCATTACTTATTTTTACAATATGTCCTCTTCGTCTTAAATCCTTAAAAACAAGATATTTTAACTCAAAATCATCTATTCTTTTTGAAGCAATCTTTACTAAAGTTTCAAAAGAAACATTTTTTTTATTTGAAAAAATCCTAATCTTTTCTTCATCAATTAAAAAACAAGCCTCAATCAGGTTCAATTCAAGATTTCCACCAGAGAGAGTTACTCCCATGCGGCTTTTATTGTAAAGCCGTCCTACATCTTTTGCTTTCTCAACAATAACTCTGTTATCTATAAGTTTTCCTGAAATCATCATTTTAAACACTATATGGAAAAATAAAAGGTTATTTGTTTTTTTTGTAATAATCTCTTATGCTTTTAGGTATCTCATTATTTGGATAATTTTTTGGATCAATATTAATTTCCTTTTTTCTATATTGAGGTTGCCCACTGTTTTTTTTCTTCTTTTTTTGATTGGAACTTGATTTAACACCAGTTATAATAAAACCAATGCCTATTCCAGCGATAAATCCTAAGAAAAGACCAGATATAATAAAGCTATATTTTCCAAAAACACTATCTTTATTTGAAGACACTTCAGGTATTCCAACATAACGAGAGGAAGTCGTGCCACATGAAAGATTTGTAAAACCAAGAGCGCCTGCAATCATTCCGCTGTACTTATAATATGTAACAGCAGAACTATATGCTGATTCATTTCTCAAACTTTCAGCAAACTCATAATAACTTACAGCAAGAACAGGTTCAATGTTTACTCTTCTAAGTTTTGCAATATTCTTATTTGCATTTTCACATGCTATCTCAATTTTTTCTTCAGCACTGGTACCAATTATTTCTATTGCAAGATTTGCATTAACTAATGCTTCTAAAGCTTCAAATAGTGCAGATGCAGCAAGACCCTTGTCAAGATCATCTTGAGCAGACTCAATTAAACTTTCAGATTTTCTAAGATAATATACAGAGTTAATATCTGAACTACTCATTTCTTCAAGTAATATTGTAGAATAATAATATGACTGCTGAGCTTCTTCAATATATTCAAGTGCAAGGTTTTGAATTTTTTCACTTGAAATCTCTTCTGTATCATTAAAACTGTTTCCAATCTTAATCCACCAATCAACACTATTTAATCTTTCAATAGAAAAAGACATATTTTCTAGTAAAGATAGGATATCCCAGAAACTTCTAACATTGTTATTTTCATAAGCTGATTTCCATGACTTTAATGTGTCTTTTGCTTCTGAAACTCTTTTTTGAGCAGCACCAACGCTTTGAAGAGTAATATATCCATTTATCTCAGAGCTTTTTGCCTTTTTACTAGCGTTATCATATAAATCAGTTCCTTGATCAATTAGATCTTCAATATATGATTTTTTCTCATTGTCATTTTCTATATCATAATATTCACATGCATATTTAACAAATCGCGAGTCTATCAATGATTGAAATGATTTACTTGTACTAGTATAATATTGCTTTTCTTCAAACCATTTTTCAGAGTCATTTAATGTTTTTTTTGCATCGTTGATTTTTCCTTCAACAAAATTTCTATAATTATCAGAACTAAAAAAACCTCCAACATTTGGAATTGATGATTCTTCAAATAGATCTATTGAAATCTCATAGTTTTCTTGGGCAGAATCTAAAAGAGAGCTAGCAAGAGGTTTCATCGAATTTACGTAATTTTCAGTAGAAATATTATCTAAAGATACGTCTGAAGAAAAATTATATCCGGTATAATACCTAAGTGCATCATTTATATCTGCTACTTCATTTACATTTATATCATAGCCTTTTTCCTGAACGTATTCATCAACATTTTTTGTAACGGTTCTTTGAATCGGAATCCATGAGTTTCTGTCTACAACTACTTGAGTGTATGTACTTTGACCTTTTGGAATTAAAAAACGATTTGCACCAACAGACCATGCCGCATCAATTTTTTGAGGAATACCGCCGATCGGACCGATACTTCCATCTGGATTTATCATACCAGTCATAACTGTTCTGTTGTTCATTTCCCAGTTTTCAAGAAGAGAGATAGTTGCAACAGTCATAATACTGCCTGCTGAGGGGCCACCAATAATTGGCGAGGTGGTTCTAACAACAAAGAAATAATCATAGTTATCGGGATTAATATTACATTCTTCATCGTTACTTACTAGTTTACTAGCAACTTTTACTGCAAGTCTAGCAGAACCCTGCATATCTACTTGTGTTAAAGGCTGAGTATCAACAAAAACACGGCCACTGCCATTATTTTGAATTGTAACAGTAATAGTAGAAATAACTCCAACATACCCATCTTCAGTTGATGCAACAGCAGGAGCATAAACAGTTACATTCCTATATACAACTGATTGAATATCCTGGTAAATTTTTCCAGAGGTACTTTCTGCTGTCGAATTTAATGTAAATAACGAAAGAAACAATGTTATAATTAGTAATATTGCTATGTATTTTCTATTCATTTTCATAAAAACCCCTGATTGTATTTTTGATTTTAACTTTAACTGCAATAGATAATACTTATTAAAAAATCTTTTGTAGATAATATAAATTTTAGTTTAATTTTTTCACCATTGAATGTTATTCTCCAATACCCTTAAGTAGGGGAATTTAATACCATTCCCCATCTTATATCTATATAAAATAAACTATTAGAGTAAAAATTTAGCGGAGGCAAAAAATAATGGTAAAAATCCATGAACAGATTTTAAGAGACGGCCATCAGTCTATGCTGGCAACTCGTATGAGAACAGAAGATATGTTGCCAATATGTGAAAAACTTGATCAAGTTGGATATTTTTCAATGGAAGTGTGGGGTGGAGCAACCTTTGATGTACCTATAAGATACCTAAATCAGGATCCATGGGAAAGAATTAGAAAACTCAAAGAAGCAATGCCAAACACACCTATGCAAATGCTTGAGCGAGCCATGAACATTGTAGCATATTGGAACTTTCCAGATGATGTTGTAAAAAAATTCATATTCTTAGCAAAAAAGAACGGTGTTGATTATTTCAGAATCTTTGATGCATTAAATGATATTAGAAACATGGAAACACCAATGAAAGCAGTAAAAGACGAAGGTGGACATGTACAAGCATGTATGAGTTATACTATATCACCTGTTCATACTGTTGATTATTATATTGAAAACTTCAAAAAATTAGAAAAAATGGGTGCCGACAGCCTATGTATTAAAGATATGGCTGGTATGATTTCACCACAGCGTGCATATGATATAATAAAAGGATGCAAAGACGCAGGAATTAAAATTGAGATGGACTTACATTCACACTGTACAAGTGGAATGACTGGTATGGCATATCAGAGAGCCGTTGAAGCAGGTGTAGATATAATTGATACTTCAATTTCACCAATCTCAGGCGGTACTGCAGCACCACCAACAGAAAGTATTGTTGCAGCTTTGAAAGGTACTAAATGGGATACCGGCTATGATATGGATTTATTGATTGAAATTCGAAAATATTTCTTGAAAGTTTGGGATAAATACAGACATCTTCACAGATTCAATGCACTCAAAGTTGATCCAAGTGTCACAGTTCACCAAGTACCAGGCGGAATGCTATCAAACTTAATTTTCCAACTTGAAGAACAAGGTGCACACGGTAAATACCAAGAAATCTTAGCTGAAACAGCAAAAGTCCGTGAAGAACTGGGTTATCCGCCACTTGTAACACCAACTAGTCAAGTTGTTGGTGTACAAGCTGTAATGAATGTACTACATGGCAGATACAAAGTTATTCCAAAAGAAACAAAGAATTATTGTAAAGGAATGTATGGAAAATCTCCAGCACCTATAAGGAAAGAAATAATGAAAAAGGTCCTAGGTAAAAACTGGAAAGATGAAGTAATAGACTGCAGACCAGCTGATCTTTTAGAACCAATGTGGGAGAAAAGAAAATCAGAATTAAAAGAACATAGTGATGTAGAAATTACAGATGAAAACGTTATGACATATGCAATATATCCACAGGTAGGACTTAAATTTTTAAAAGGAAAGGCACAAGCAGAATTCAAGTCTGAAGAACTACCACTACCAATCGATCATAAACTTACCCGCGGGATGGTCAAACAGTCATTTCCTGAAGTTGATGATTTATATCTTGAAACTGAACCACCAGAAAAAAGAAGTGGCCCAGCCCAAATTCCAACAGAGTTTGATGTAGAAGTAGACGGTGAACCATTTGAAGTAAAAGTAAATCCAAAAGGAGGATTTATCGTCGCTGGTGAAGGTGGAGCAGAAGATGCGGCACCAAAGGATGTTGAAGGTGGAGTTAAATCAAATATGCAAGGAACAATACTTTCCATCAAAGTTAAAAAAGGTGACAAAGTAAAGAAAGGAGATATTATTGCAACTGTTGAAGCAATGAAAATGGAACAGGAAATAACCTCAGAAAAAGATGGGGAAGTAAAAGAGATATATATAGACGAAGGCGATTCTGTTGCAAACGGCGATCTTATAATGCAGGTCTTATAAGATTAAAAATTTGAGGTAATAATAATGTTTAATAAAGTACTAATTGCAAACCGCGGTGAAATTGCGGTTCGCATAATGAGAGCTTGCAAGGAGCTAGGAATTTCTACTGTTGCAGTATATTCTGATGCTGATCAAAAAGCGCTTTTTGTTAAATATGCTGATGAAAAATACAATATTGGCCCGGGTCCAGCAAGTAAAAGCTATCTTGATAAACAAAAAATAATTGATGTAGCTTTAAAAAGCAAAGCTGAGGGAATTCATCCGGGATATGGCTTTATGGCAGAAAACGCAGAATTTGCAAGTATGTGCCATAAAAATGGAATTGAGTTCATAGGACCACCAGTTAAATCCATGGAACTGATGTGTTCAAAGATTGATTCTAAAAAATCAATGATCAATGCTGGAGTTCATGTTGTACCAGGTGTTACTGAAGCAATAACTGATCACGAGAAAGCAAAGGATGTTGCCCATGAGATAGGGTATCCAGTAATGCTTAAAGCATCTGCTGGTGGCGGCGGAATAGGAATTCAAAAAGTTGATGATGAAAAACAGATGGAAAAGGCTTTAGCTAGTGTAAAGCAGCTAGCTAAAAACAGTTTTGGTGATGATGCAGTTTTTATTGAAAAATTCATTCCTGACCCTCGCCACATAGAATATCAAATTATTGGTGATAAGAAAGGTAATATCATCCATTTATATGAACGCGAATGCAGTGTTCAGAGACGCCATCAAAAGCTTATCGAAGAAACTCCAAGTTGTGCACTCACACCAGAACTTCGTGAGGAAATAGGTGAGCAAGCGGTTCTAGCTGCAAAAACTGCAGGATATTATAATGCTGGAACTTGTGAATTTATGTTTAAAGATGGGAAATATTATTTCCTTGAGATGAATACTCGTCTGCAGGTCGAACATCCCATAACTGAGGCTATTACAGGTGTAGATCTAGCACATGAGATGCTTCATGTTGCCTCAGGTGATGAACTACAATACTCCCAAGAAGACATTAATCCGCGCGGTCATGCTATTGAATGTAGAATTAATGCAGAGGATCCATTAAACAATTTTGCACCAGCTCCAAGTAAAATAGTTAGATACGCCGAGCCATCTGGTCCGGGTATTAGAATCGATTCTGGTGTCTACCAAGGTTTTACAATTCCACCATTCTATGATTCAATGATTGCAAAACTAATTGTCCACGCAGAAGATAGAAACAGATGTATCCATAGAACAAAAAGAGCCCTATGGGAATATCAAATAGGTGGTGTTAAACACAATATCCCATTCCATCAGGTTGTAATGAACAATAAACAATGGATCAAAGGAGAATATGATACAAGTTTCATTCCGAGATACAAGATTCTAGATCAAGTAATCGAATATGTAAAAGAAATGAAAGCACAATCGTCAACACCAAAAACAGCTGCAGCAATGGCTGCAGTTCAAGCAGTTATTACAGCTTCGAACAGTTCAAACATCAAAAAATAATTCTTTATTTTTCTTTAAAAAAAAGAAAAATTTTTAGAAATTTATTTTTCCCAAAAGTTCTGCGAAAATTGGAAACTTATTTACTATTATGTTTATTTCTTCAAAGTTTTTACTTTTTTCTTTTGGAAGTGTAAAGGTAAGCTCAGCTCCATCACTCATAGCTCCGAATCTATCAAATGCATAAACAGATACTTTTTTATCTCCCTGTTCAGACCATTTGTGGCTCGCAGTTGCAATTCCATTCACAGGAACTACAGACTCAACTGTTCCATCATGAAAATCAAAATCATAGTGATCTATTCCATCTCCATCAGGATCAGTAGAACCTTGTGCTGTAAAAGTATAAGTTTCTTCAACACTTCCTTCTCCACCGTCATTGATATCTCCATCTAAAGTCGGTTTTGTTGGTCCTTCATTTCCCATGTCTATTCTTGTAACTGTCCAGAGATCATCATCATCGATAACATCCCCGCTCTGATAGTAAATACCTCTAATTTCTGCTCTAATCTTCTTTGTTTCAGGTTCACTGAAGAAATCATCTCTGTCAAAATCTTTTCTTCCAAAAGATAATTCTCCTGATGTTAAATTTCCAGACTTATCAAATAATGTTCCTTCAATTGTTAAAGCTTTTTCATCAATAACAGTAGAATCTGGTGAACCCCCGTCTTTTAAGACTATTTCAAAATAGTATTCCTCTTCTTTTAGAATTTTAGGGTTAAGTATTTCCCAATCAAAATAGAACTCAAAAGTTGCTTGTTCTGATCCTTGAGGATACATATCTCTATGGGGAGATTCTGGTACATTAATATCCACTGCCAGATCATCATCATATTGGCAGTCAATAATTATTTCTCCGACCCATACTTTATAGTGTTCATTATCTGTTTTAATTGTTTTGTTAACTTCTATATTTTTTGCATTGGCCGTAAGATTTACTATAAAAAACATAGCTATCAAAATAGCCAATACTGCTTTAATTTTCATAACAACTTTACCTCCACTCGTTTTAATTTTTTGTTAATATACAAATGATTGCTTATAAATATTTTGATAGGTCAATACATATTTTACTTTTCTAAAAATTTAGTAGTAACTTTTAAATATCTTATTTGTTTCACGACCCAATAATAGGATTAAAAAATTAAAAGATTTGTAAAAAGTAAGTTTTTTGCATACTATATAATCAATTGTCAAATTTTGAGATATGCTTACTTAAACAAATTGAAACATAGAAAGGTGAATAATGAAATGAAATTCGTATATTTCTTTGGTGACAATAAAACAGAAGGGAAAAAAGAGCTAAAAGAACTGTTAGGGGGAAAAGGAGCAAACCTTGCAGAGATGGCAAATATTGGTATTCCAGTTCCTCCCGGGTTTACGATTAGTACTGTTGCCTGTAAACAATATTTTGAAAATAACAAAAGTTTAAACGAAGAACTTACAGAGGAAATCGAAGATAACATCAAAAAAATTGAAGAGTCTATGGGTAAACGATTTGGTGATAGGAAAAATCCTCTTCTTCTTTCAGTTAGAAGTGGAGCTGCAGTAAGTATGCCCGGAATGATGGACTCAATATTAAATTTAGGTTTAAACGATGAGATAGTTAATGGTCTTGCAGAACAAAGTAGAGATCCACGGTTTGCTTGGGACAGCTACAGGCGTTTTATCCAGATGTATGGAAATGTAGTAATGGGAATTAAACACAGAGATTTTGAAAATATTTTAGATGAAGTTAAAAAAGAAAAACAAATAAAATATGATTTTGAGCTTGATTCTGAATCACTAAAATATATAACTCAAAGATTTAAGGAATTAATAGAAAAAAAGAAACATGTAAAATTCCCACAGGACGTAAAACAACAACTCATCCTCGCAATACGCTCAGTTTTTGATTCCTGGAATAATCCTCGTGCAATCAACTACAGGAAAATCAATGAAATAACAGGACTTGAAGGAACCGCTGTTAATGTACAAACAATGGTATTTGGGAATCTTGGTGAGGAATCTGGAACAGGGGTATGTTTTTCAAGAAATCCTGCAACAGGTGAAAACAGGTTCTATGGTGAATTTTTGATGAATGCCCAAGGTGAAGATGTTGTAGCAGGTATTCGCACTCCACAAAGAATAGAATTACTGAAACAAAAATGGCCAGACTGTTATAAAGAATTACTTTCAATTTGTAAAAAAGTTGAGAAACATTACAGAGAAATGCAGGATATGGAGTTTACTATACAAAATAAAAAACTCTATATACTTCAGACAAGAACAGGAAAATGTACAGCACAGGCAGCAGTAAAAATCGCTGTTGAAATGGTAAAAGAAGGAATGATATCCAAAAAAGAAGCCCTACTTAGGATAAAACCAAAGCAGTTAACTCAATTCTTGCATAAACAACTAGATATAACACCAGAAATTGAAGAAAAATTTTTAGGAAAAGGTCTCCCTGCAAGCCCTGGAGCTGCAGTTGGAACATTGGTATTTGATAATGAAACAGCGGTAGAAATGTCAAAAGAGGATAAACCTGTAATCTTAGTTAGAAACGAAACCAGCCCTGAAGACATAATGGGGATGGATGTAGCAAAGGGTATACTTACTGTTAAAGGTGGTATGACAAGTCATGCGGCAGTTGTCGCTCGAGGTATGGGAAAATGCTGTATTACAGGATGTAAAGAAATTGAAATAGATGAAACAGAAAAAACCCTTTTTGTCAACTCAAAAAAACTCAAACAAGGGGATCACATCACTCTTGATGGTAATACAGGAAAAGTATATGATGGAAAACTTGCAACGACAGACCCAGAGGTAAGTGGTGATTTTTCTAAAATTTTGGAATGGGCCGATGAATCAAGAACATTATCAGTTCGGGCAAATGCAGATACTCCCCGAGATGCAAAAAAAGCAATAAAATTTGGAGCTGAAGGGATTGGTTTATGCCGTACAGAACACATGTTTTTCCAAGGTGAACGTATCAAAGAAGTCCGAAAAATGATTGTAGCCGAAGACGAGGTAAGTAGGAAAAAAGCACTCTCAAGTCTTGAACCATTTCAACGGTCGGATTTCATTGAACTTTTCAAAATAATGGAAGGCCGCCCTATTACAATTAGGTTACTTGACCCTCCTCTTCATGAATTTCTACCTAAAGAAGAAAGAGATATCGAAGAAGTTGCAAGAGAGATAGATGTCCCTATTGAAAAATTAAAAGAAAAAATAAGTCAACTAAGCGAAATAAATCCAATGTTAGGACATAGAGGATGCAGAATTGGAATTTCTCACCCGGAGATCCCAGAAATGCAGGCACGAGCAATATTTGAAGCTGCAAAGATTGTATCTTCATCTGAGATAAAAGTTCAGATTGAAATAATGGTACCTCTAGTTGGTCATACTGAAGAATTTATCCACCAGAAAAAAATTATTGATGCTGTAGCTGAAGAGGTTCTAGGGGATAAATACAAAATCAACTATAAAGTTGGTACAATGATAGAAGTACCAAGAGCGGCTCTAAGAGCAGATGGTATAGCAAAAAATGCAGATTTTTTTAGCTTTGGAACAAATGATTTAACTCAGATGACCTCTGGATTTAGCAGAGATGATGTTGGTAAATTCATTCCAAGATATATCGAAAAAGGTTTATTCAAATTTGATCCATTTCAAATACTTGATCAAACAGGTGTAGGCCAACTAATAGAAATAGCGGTTGATAAAGGAAGATCAATTAAAGAGAATTTGAAGATTGGTATATGTGGGGAGCAAGGCGGTGAACCAAGTAGTATTGAATTCTGTCATAAAACAGGATTAGATTACGTAAGCTGTTCTCCTTATCAGGTACCTGTAGCTATACTTGCATCCGCTCAAGCTGCATTTGAAAATTTATAAAATATTTTTTTTTAAAAAAATATAGTGTCTACACTAATTTATTTATCTCCAATTCTATGAAAAGATGCAGGGGAAGGGATTTGAACCCAGTTTCACCGGTGAAAAAAACATTAGTTATACCTGTTGCGCCAAATTTCTAGTTAAATTATTATTTTTTAAAATATGTTTTTTTGATAATAGTTGTAAAACAAATCTTATAAACTAATAGATTAAAATAATTTTATATAAATAATAATAGGCGTAAATCCATGAAATTAAAAATTCTATCATTTACAATAATTGGATTCTTGATAATTTCTTGTCTTTTGCCAAATGTATTTAGTGCCTCTATAGAAAATACAAAGGTTTCAAGTTATTTTGATGAACATATTTTTGATTTAAAAATGAAATTTTTTATGAAAATAGGTGCATTCCCTTCAATTTCTGCCTGTATAGTAAAAAATGATAGTGTTGTATGGGCTAAGGCATATGGACATTCTAATGTATATCTTCGAAAAAAAGCTACTACCGACACGATTTATCTCTTATCATCAAATTCGAAACCCATTATTGCAACAGCCTTACTGCAACTTTATGAAAAAGGAATATTTAACCTTGACGACAATGTTAGTGAATATCTTCCTTTTGATTTAAAAAACCCTAATTATCCAAATGTTAATATCACATTTCGTATGCTTCTTTCGCACCGTGCGAGTATTTATGATATTATTCTATATGAAAATAAACTAGATTCTCTTAAATCAAACTGGCCCCTTCCTAAAAATTTTTATCCTTGGATAGAAGATATATTAGGACCTGGTGGGGACTCGTATGATCCTAAAGTATGGTATGACCATCCGCCTGGAACAAAGGCTTGTTATTCTAGTCTTGGATATGTAGTAATTTCATATCTTGTAGAGAGGATATCTAATCTATCCGTAGAAGAATATTGTCAACAAAATATCTTTGAACCATTAGATATGAAAAATACCAGTTTTCATCCAGAAAATCTTGATAAAAAAAACATAGCAATGCCTTATTTTAAACATTTAGGGATATACATTCCAATATCTCATCTAGATTATGGATGCCTTGCTGGAATGGGAGGACTAAGAACCACAACAATTGATCTTTCTCATTTTTTAATTGCTCATATGAACAATGGCACATATAAGAGTGCCAAAATCCTAAAAAATGAAACGGTTAAAATAATGCACGACACAATATACCCTGAAGAAGGGGTTTTATCTTTTTATGATTATGAGTATGGTTTAGGATGGTTTTCCGCTTCTACTTTTCTTAATGAAAAGTTAGAAGGACATGGCGGATGCGGTCCAGGTGCAATTAGTAATATGTATATGAATTTATCAAGTGATAAAGGAGTTATTGTTTTTTTTAATAAGCAGAATCTTTTTTATGTTAGTCTGCTTGGAAATTTCATGAGTTTTAGAGATACGATGACTCGATTTAAAATAGTAAATTTGTTACTTAAGAAAGCAGATGAGTATTAGAGAAAATGAGATTATTAAAAGAATAAAAAATGCTTTTATTATGTTTAACATTCATAAAATAAATTTTTTTATTGGTAGTTTAATTGATACAAATTAGAATATAAAAAAACTTTTCACCGGTGAAATCATGCAGGGGAATAAATTTTGATAAAATTCAATTTTTCTCCTGTTAAAATGTATAAAAAGATGCAGGGGAAGGGATTTGAACCCTTGGACTGTATTTTAAAAAATTATTGTCTACAATGATATTTTTTAAAAAAAAAAAGAAAAAATAGATTTAATTCTATTTATTTTCTGATAAGATCTAAAGATGTTAACTCTTCAGAAAGTTTTTCTACTGCTTTAGAGACATCTTCAGTTTGTCTTGCACCAGTACATACAATTTTTCCAGAGCCAAATAAAAGCATAGCAACTTTTGGATCATATATACGATATACAAGTCCTGGGAATTGTTCTGGTTCGTATTCAACGTTTTCAAGTCCTAGTCCCATAGCAACTTCATTTAAGTTTAGTTCAGTACCAAGATCTGATATTGCAACAATATTTTGAATTACAATCTTTAAATCCTTATCTTTATATACTTCAACATTTAATTTTCTAAGTTTATCTGCTATTATATCAACTGTTCTTTTAACGTCTTCAACGTTTTTTGCACCAGTACAATTTGCTTTACCGCTTCTAAATAATAGGGTTGCAGTCTTAGGATCACTTAAACGATATACAAGTCCTGGGAATTGTTCTGGTTCGTATTCTGCTTCTTCTAATGATTGTGCTATTACGTCTAAATCTAGCTTATCAGCAAAAGATGTCGACGCAACAATATTTTCTACAATTACTTCTGGCATAATTACATTTTCCTCCTTATTTTATAAGACTCCAATCGATGAAAGCTTTTCTTTCATCTGAACTAATGCATCAATTGCCTCCTCAATTTTTTTAGCTCCAATGCAAACAATTTTTCCTGAACTAAATAATATTACATCGATGCATGCATCTTTAAATTTGTAAATCAAACCTGGGAATCTTTCAGGTTCATAATTTACACCTTGAAAAACAAGACCGTTTGCAATAGAACTAAGATGTAGCTCTTTTCTAACATCTGTAGAGGCAACAACATTCTCAATTTGTATCTCAAAATCTTTTTCGATTGAAAGGCCAGTGTCACTTATTTTATCAACAGTTTTGATGATAGTTCTTTTTGCATCATCATAATCTTTAGCGCCCGTTGAAATTATCTTTCCACTTGGTAGAATTATTGCAGCTGTTCTTGGGTAATCGTATTTTATTGTAAGACCGTTGAATTCTTCTGGGTTGTAGTTGACATCTTTCATGTTTTCTTTTAAAAACTTTAGGTCTAATGGCTCTTTAGTTTCTATAAAACACACTATATTGTCGATGTTTATTTCAGTCATATAACAACTTGCCTTCCCTTCCTGAAGTATATAAAGGCCTTTTATAAACATTACGATGCATGCTTTTTTAGAAAATAAGCTATTTTTTAAAGAATATCATCAAGGTCTAAATCAGAATTCTTGTCTTTTTTAGAAGATTTTTTCCTCGTTTTTTTCTTACTGGTTGCTTTATCAATCATTCCTCTAAATTCACTAGTTCTATATTCAATTCTTTGTTCACAACTTGCAACAGCAAGCTCTCCTCTTGTTTTTTCAATCATGCCTCTAACCATGTCTTGTTTCTTTTTTATTGGAATAAGGCCTGAAGGATAGTCAAACCTGATTATGACATCATATATTTCTTCCATCATTTCAAGATAATCATCAGCTTTTTTTCCTTCTCCTTTTCTTATTGAGTCAAGTGCACTTCTTCTAAGTTCACCTACTAGGTCACATAAACCCATAAGATATGAACTATAAGTTGTTTGAATTTCGTCAGGGTCTGGAAGTTCTTTTCCTTTCATTATATTTGAAAAACATACTGCTTCAACTAATTCTTGGGCTGCATTTTCAACAAAACCTGCGTGGAATAGCTCAGGAAACTCTTTTGTTGAATCATAAAGTTCTGCTAGTTTTGCTGAGGCTCTTTTAAGGTTATTTTTTTCATCTTTATCCTGATGTATCTTTTGAATAGCTTTTCTACAATTGATTATTATCTCTCTTGAAAATTTCAGTGCTTTTTCTCTTGTTTTGTCTTTATTGTCGATGTTTTTTTCTATTTTGTTTACAATTTTATCCAGGTTTTTCATAACATAGATCAAAAGAATCCCCTATTTTTAAAGGTTTTTATAATAAAAGATAAAGATTTTTTTTGTATCCTCTTTTTCAGTATATTTTAAGGGGTTTTAAAATCAAATTTAGTATTGTTGATGCTAGTAAATGATTGGGTGATAATAGTTCAAAATTTGTTAATGGTTTTTTGTTTTTTTAGCATCTAATCTTTTTGACTACGCATCATAATTCTGAAAAAAAATTAGAAAAATAGGATAGTGTGTCTCATTAATTTTAACTTTGTTCAAAAGCTATAGAATATCCTGCAACCATGAGAATTACACCAACTGACATATATACCAATCCTAATGGAGGAATTGTTACAGCTGCCGCTACACCAATAACAAAAATAATAAATCCAGCATACATCAAGACTAAACCTATGACTAGGTTTATAACTCCAGAAGTCTGAGGATTAAGATTGTTATCAATGAATTTTTGATTAACAATATCGGTGGTTTCAGTATATATTGGATGATTTTGAATATCTGTGATTATTTGATTTAGCTCTGCTTTCTTTTCTTCATTAGATAATCCTTGTAAACTTTCAATGCGAGACTCTAGGTTGAGATCAGTTGTAATTGTTTTAAAATTATTAGCTAAATCAGCATCTGATTTAATGTCGCTTTCAGTATTTAGCTTATTACAATAATCATTTAGAGAACTAATACCAGATTGTTTGTATATAATTGATGCTTCTAAAAGTAACAAAAATGAATTTATTTTGTAGATAGGCCCTGTAATTATTGCATTTTTGTTTCCTTTGTGATATAATGATAGAGAATTATCATTAAGACTCAAACATTCGGTTTGTGTTTCTACGGATTCTTTAGTAAAAATTTCTAACATTTTTTGTAAAAATGGCATTCTTTCAGAAATTTCGTTAATTAATACATTTATCCTTCTTTCTTTGGATTTTGGTTTGATTAAGGTGAAATCAAAAATATTCTCAAATTCAATATTATCTGACTCAAACTCGTCTTTTGGTAAATCAAAACTATCAGATGAACCTTGACTAAAACTGTCAAATTCTTCTTTATAAGTTGAATAAAGCTTATTTGCAAAATTATTAAACATATCACATTCATCTCCATCTGTATTTTCTAAAAGATTTGATAAGCTATGAAGATGATTTATTTTTTTATTTGTATCTTCGATATTTCCAAATATTAAATTAATTTTGTTTTCAACAGCATCTTCTAAAACAATCTCTTTTAGTTGCTCTCCAATTTTTTCCTCGTTATTCTCAAATACTTTTTTTGCAGGAATAATCGAGGCTGCTGAAACGGAGACTAAAAAAAAGCTTATTGTTACTGTAATAATATATCTCATGTTTTTTTTCATAAACGCATCACTTTATTTTTTTGTAAATATAATAATATCAATATATATTTAAACTTTACTATAATTGTATAAAATTTACAAGAAAAAGACAGAGAACAAACTGAAATAAAGTTTCTATAAAAACTTCTTGTTTACACAATAATCAGGTTCCTTTCCTTTTAAAACCTTTATCATTTGATCTGCACAAACTGTTCCAGCACGAATCTGCCCTTCTTTTGTACTTGCTCCAAGATGTGGAGTTAAAATTACATTGTCAAGTTCAAATAAGGGGCTATTTTCAGGAGGTTCATTTTCATAAACATCAAGTGCGGCACCTGCTATATCATTATTTTTTAAAGCATCATAAAGAGCTTTTTCATCAACAGTTCCACCGCGAGCGCAATTTATAAGATAAGCATTTTTTTTCATCATGCCTATCATTTCTTTATTTACAATATAATGAGTTTTTTTGTTATGAGGAATATGTAATGATATATAATCAGATTGTTTCATTATGTCTTCAATTTTTTCAACTTTTTCAATGCCTTCTTTTTTCATATCTTCTTTTGATATAAATGGATCGTAACCAATTACCTTCATATTGAATGCTTTAGCAAGTTTTGCAGTGTATGAGCCAATGTTTCCAGTACCAACAAGACCGAGTTTTTTTTCGTTTAGTTCATTTCCTTTAAGTTTTTTCTTAGCCCATTCTCCTTTTTTCATTGTTTTATCTGCAAGAGAAATATGCCTAGATAAAGCAATCATGTGGCCTATTGCAAGTTCAGCAACTGAAGCTGTTGCACCAGTTGGACTGTTTACAACAGGTATACCTTTTTTTCCTGCTGTTTCAATGTCGATATTATCAACACCAATTCCCGCTCTACCAATAACTTTTAGATTTCCTTGAGCGCCACTTTTAACAACTTCTGTTACAACTTTAGTTCCACTTCTAATAAGGATTCCATCAAAATTTTTAATGTCTTCAACAAGTTTATCTGGATCTCTTTTATCTGTATCAACTTCAAAACCAGCGTCTTTTAATTTTTGAATTGCCTCTTCAGCAAGTTTATCATTCACAAGTATCTTCATAAATTAAAACCCCAAAAAAAGTGTATATGAAAAGATATAATAATGTTTATGCTTCAAAAAAGACTTATGCCAAATGATCAAGTCTAAAATCAATACCCGGATATTCTGCTTCTTCACTAAGTTCTTCTTCAATTCTCAATAATTGATTATATTTAGCATTACGATCACTTCGTGCTGGAGCACCTGTTTTAATTTGACCACAGCTTGTACCAACAACTAAATCCGCAATAAAACTATCTTCAGTTTCACCACTCCTGTGAGAAACAACAGCAGTCCAACCTTGATCATGAGCCATTTTAATCGCATTTAAAGTTTCAGTTACTGTACCTATCTGGTTAAGTTTTATTAAAACAGAATTAGCTGAATTTAGTTTAATTCCTTTTTTGATTCTTTTAGTGTTTGTTACAAAAAGATCGTCACCTACTATTTGAACCTCTGTACCAATCTTTTTTGTAAGTTCAGTCCATGAATCCCAGTCGTCTTCAGCTAGCCCGTCTTCAATACTAACAATTGGATATTTTTTTGTAAGATCAACATAAAAATCAACCATCTCGCCGCCAGTAAATGATTTCTTACCGATTTTATAGGTTCCATCATAGAAAAACTCGCTACTTGCTGGATCCATAGCTATTTTCATTTCATCAGAATAACCCGCATTTTCAACAGCTTTAAGCATTATATCAAGTCTATCTTCAACATCAGTCATATCTGATGGTGCAAAACCACCTTCGTCTCCAATAAGAGCGCCGCCTGCCCCATATTTTTCTTTTAAAAGTTTAGCTAGATGGTGGTAGCTTTCACTTACCATTCTAATACCTTGACTAAAAGATTTAGCACCAGTTGGCATAAGCATATGTTCCTGAATAGAGTTTTTTTGACCTGCGTGCCTTCCGCCGTTTATTACATTACACATAGGAACAGGAAGCATATGTGGAATTACGCCGAATAATTCACCGATGTGTTCAAATAATCCAAGTCCTTTTGACTGAGCACCTGCTTTAGTAACAGCCATACTAACAGGTAGAATTGCATTGGCACCAAGATTTTCTTTATTTTCAGTACCATCAATTTTTAGCATAACATTATCAATTGTTTCTTGAGCATTAGGATCAAGACCAATGAGCTTTGGTGCAATTTTTTTATTGACATTTTTAATTGCTTTAAGAGTTCCTTTTCCAAAAAATCGTGATTTATCTTTATCTCTTAGTTCAAGTGCTTCATGCTGGCCTGCACTAGCACCACTAGGTGTCATCGCACGGAAAACTCCATGTTCTGTTATTACATCAACTTCTACAGTAGGATTTCCTCTGCTGTCAAGAACCTCTCTTGCTTTTATATTGATTATTTCAGCCATGTCTTTTCTCCTAAACTCTAGTTTAATACCATATTGCTAAACTTTTATTTTAAATGTATGTTTTTCTAATTAAAAACTGTTACAGAAACACTTAATAAAGGATGTTTGATTTTTTCTTTGTAAGTGATTGGAGGTAAAAATTTATGCCGTGGATATATATTTTAGTAATAATAGCTCTTTTTCTGGTGTTATTACTTGCATCAGCAATAAAAATAATGTCAGAATATCAAAGAATAGTAGTTTTTAGATTAGGAAGATTTGTTGGAATAAAAGGACCTGGTCTAGTGTTAATAATTCCAATAATTGATAGTTATATTAAGCTTGATTTAAGAACGCGTGTTATAGATGTTCCTAAACAAAGAGTAATTACTGAGGATAATGTCACAGTTGATGTTGATGCAGTTGTATATTTTAGAATAGTTGATCCTGAAAAAGCTGTAATTGAAGTTCAAAGATATGATGTTGCAACTGGTTTGCAGGCTCAAACTACACTTAGAGATGTACTTGGAAGACAAGATTTAGATGAACTTCTATCAAATAGAGAAGAACTAAACAAAAGCCTACAAGAGATAATTGACAGTGCGACTGATCCTTGGGGAATTAAAGTATCTGCTGTAACAATTAGAGATGTATCAATACCAGATGAAATGCTTAGAGCTATAGCAAAACAAGCAGAGGCAGAGAGAGAAAAAAGAGCAAGAGTAATAATTGCAGATGGTGAATTTCAAGCATCAAAAAAGATGACCGATGCAGCAAGACTCTATGAAAAGGTACCGATAGCTTTAAGAATCCGTGAACTACAAACTCTTGCTGAAATTGCACGTGAAGGAAATCTTATAGTTGTTCCAGGGGGAGACATAGGTAAAGTCGCTGGAATAGCAAAAGCAGTAAACCAAGAAGTTAAAAAAGAATGAAAACTAAAAAATATTTTCTTTTTTTATTTTTATTTGCAATTTTCTTTGCAATTATTAGTACAAATGCTACAGCATCAAATGTTCTTACAGTTGAAATTGAGGGCACAATAAACCAGTCAACTGTTGAAATAGTTAAAGAAGCAATAGTTAGAGCAGATGATGAAAATTCAGAAGCAATAATAATTCTTTTAAACACACCTGGCGGAGGACTTCAGGAAACTTTTGACATTGCAAATCTCATAAATAAAAGTGAGATTCCTTTTGTCGGTTTTGTTTATCCACAAGGGTCATATGCATGGTCCGCTGGAACTTTTATTTTGATGAGCACACACCTTGCAGCTATGTCAGATAGTACTGTTATTGGATCTTGTCAGCCGGTGGAAGTAACACCAACTGGATCTAGATTGATAAATGATTCAAAGACAATCAATGCACTAACAAAATGGATTACAACTAGAGCTTCTATGTATGATAGAAATACATCTATTGTAAAAAAATTTGTAACAAAAAATCTTAATTTAGATGAAACAGAAGCAAAAAATTATGAAGTAATAGAGTTTGTATCAGCTAATATTGATGATCTACTTAATAAAATTCATAATAAAACAGTTACAACAGATAAAGGAAATATAACTTTAAATACAATTCATGCAAAAAATATAGAATATACTCCTTCAATAAAAATACTATTTTTACAGTTTTTTTCAAACCCAATTATAGTATCTCTACTTTTTATGCTAGGTGTTTTTGCCTTGATCTTTGGTATATCTTCACCTGGTTTTGGAGCAGAAGTATTTGGAGTAATTGCAATACTTTTATCTCTTATAGGCTCAGGTTTTTCAATATCAATACTTAGCATAATTTTTATAGTGATTGGAGTTATACTTTTTATAATAGAGATATATGTGACACCAGGTTTTGGTGTTATAGGAATAGGCGGAATAATAAGTTTATTAATAGGAAGTATATTTCTAATACCTAGTTATCCTAATAGAGAGTGGTTGGTTACAATGGATTGGATTCAGGATGCTTTAATTGTTGTCATTGCAGTAGTTGTTTTAATTGCAATATTCTTTTTGTTTTTACTCTACAAAATTGTACAAGTAATAAGAAGAAAAAAAGCAACAAACGTTTTTGTTGGTGAAAAAGCAGTTGCTACTGATAACATTTCACCAGAAAATCCAGGCTATGTAAAATTCAAAGGTGAATATTGGAAAGCAACTTCCGAAGAAATAGTTGGAAAAGATACAAAAGTTATAATTGTTGATAGAGAAGATTCAACTTTAAAGGTCAAACCTAAAAAAGATTGACCCCAAATATTAATAACCTCTTCTTTTTTCCCGAAGGCAAGGTAAATTATTATGAACAATGGTATAAAATTTCAATTTCTCGGCGGTGTCGAAGAAGTCGGCAGACTTTCTATGGTGCTTGACATAGAGGATTCTAAATTAATGTTTGAATACGGTATGAGTCCTGGTAAACCACCCGAGTATCCAATGCAACCTCCAGATTTTGATATGACTCTATTAACTCATTCTCATCTTGATCACTCAGGTATGATACCATGGCTTTTTTTACATCATAATCCAAAAATTCTAACAACAAATCTTACAGCTGAAATTTCAAATCTGCTACATAAAGACTCAATTAAAATCGCTAAAAGTGAAGGATATGCCCAGCCGTATTCCAATTCAGAAGTAAAAAAGTCAAAACATAGTATTGTACCAGTTAAACCAAATCAAAATAAAATGATTGGTGAAAATTTAGATATAAAATTTCATGATGCAGGACACATACCTGGATCACTTATGTTTGAACTAGTTTCAGATAAAAGGATTCTTTTTACTGGTGATATTAACACTAATGATACAAGAATTGTTAAAGGAAATAAACCTGTTAATTGTGACATAATGTTTCTTGAGGGAACCTATGCTGGTAGAGATCATCCAAGCACTAGAGAAGAAATAGAGAAAGAAATGCTTGATAAGATAGATGAAATAGTAAAAAGAGGTGGAACAGCTGTTCTTCCTGCATTTGCTGTTTCTCGTTCTCAAGAAATTGCAATGATTCTTAGAAAAAGCGGATATAATATTTGGTTTGACGGCATGGGTAGAAAAGTATCAAAGATATTTCTGAAGCATTCTAAATATCTAAAAAACCCAGAGGATCTTAAAAAAGCAATTAACTCTATTAATTTTGTCCATTCAGATCATGGAAGAAAACTTGCTGTCGATAAAGCAGATGTAATTCTTACTTCCAGCGGTATGATGGATGGAGGCCCAGTACTTAGTTATATGAGTAAATTAAAAAATGATCCAAAGAGCGGAGTTGTTTTAACTGGTTATCAGGTTCCTGATAGTAATGCAAGGCTTTTAATTGATACAGGAATGCTTGATTTTTATGGCGTGAAAGAAAAAGTTAGTTGCGAAGTAGATTATTTTGATTTATCCGCTCATGCAGGCCATTCTGAATTAATTGAGTTTGCAAAAAAATGCGGTCCAGAAAAAATTGTTCTTATGCATAGCGATAATAGAGAAGCTCTTGTGAATCCTTTAAGAGAGTTTGCAGAAGTATATGTTCCAAAAACTGGGGATGTTGTAAAGATAGATTAATAATATTTTTAGATATTTTTAATAGGTGATATTTGTAAATGGCCGAGATAAATCAAAGACAAAGATATGATTTAAAGCGCACCCTTGAAGAAATAAAAGATTGTAAGGGTAGGCATACTGAGCTTATTTCACTTTATGTTCCGCCTTCAAAACAGATTTCAGATGTAACGTCATATCTTAAAAACGAATATTCTGAGTCACAAAACATTAAATCAAAGAGCACTAGGAAAAATGTTCTTTCTGCAATTGAATCTATTCTAAGTAGGCTTAAAACATTTAAAAAACCACCAGAGAATGGATTAGTTTTTTTTGTGGGTCATAAAAGTGTTGGAAGTGATCAAACTGAGATGGTACAATATGTACTTGAACCTCCACTTGAAATTAATACATTTCTTTACAGATGTGACTCTGAGTTTTATCTAGATCCACTTGAAGACATGCTTTCTGAAAAAGAGATATATGGTTTATTTTTGATAGATAGGCGAGAGTGTACTGTTGGAATTTTAAGAGGAAATAGAGTTGAACTTTTAAAATATATGACGTCACAAGTACCAGGAAAACACGGCAAGGGGGGCCAATCTCAAAGACGTTTTGAGCGTCTCACTGAAATTGCGGCACATGAATGGTTTCAGAAAGCTGCTGAAAAAGCTAGTGATATATTTAAAGAACATAAAGAAATCAAAGGAATATTTATTGGTGGACCTGGTCCAACTAAACAATATTTTACTGAGGAAGGGTATCTACATTATGAAATACAAGATAAAATAATTGATACTTTTGATACTGGTTATACTGATGAATTTGGACTTAGAGAACTGGTGTCTGCCGCTGCAGAAACTAGAAGTAATCTAAAGATAGCTAAAGAAAAAAATTTAATGAAAAGGTTTTTAAAAGAGGTTACAAAAACAGATAATAATCTATCTGTCTATGGTGAAAATCAGGTTAGAAAAGCTCTTCAGATGGGTGCAGTTGATACTCTTTTATTGTCTGAAAACCTTCGAAGATATAGAGTTAAATTGGTTTGTCCTACATGTGATTATTCTGAGATAAAAACCATTAAGGAGGATGATTTCGAGGAATTTGAGCCGCCAGAGTGTCCTAAATGTGAAACACCTACACAAATGGAAATTGAAGATAAAGTTGATCTTATTGATGAATTATCTGATCTAGCGGATAGTACAAGTTCTAAAGTTGAAATTATATCTCTTGGTAGTGAAGAAGGAGATTCTCTTGATTCAGCTTTTAATGGTGTTGCTGGAATCCTTAGATACCCGCTGAATTGGTAAAATATACTAATATTATTATATTATAGTCCTATATTTTGGATTATATGATATAAGAAGATACATTTATAGTTAATAAAAATAATTTAAACCGAATGTTTTATAAATAATGAAATATATTAATAATATAGGGAAATACTATGACAGCTCGAGATGATTTCAAATCTTTTATACCTGCTAAAAAGAAAATACCTGAACTAACAATAAAGGCAGTTTTAGTAGGAGCATTACTAGCTGTAATACTTGGTGCAGCTAATGCTTATTTAGGATTATACGCTGGTATGACTGTTTCAGCAGTTATTCCAGGTGCAGTTATGGCTTTTGCACTTTTAAGGCCGTTTAAAGGAACAATTTTAGAAGTAAATATTGGTATGATGGGTGCCGCTGCTGGTGAAGCATTGGCCGCTGGTGTAATTTTTACAATACCTGCTATTGTACTTCTAGGTACATGGAGCGAAATCCATTATATTGAAACTACACTCATAGCACTTCTCGGCGGTGTTTTAGGAGTACTTTGGATGGTACCCCTCAGACGTGCGCTAATTATGAAAACAGATCTTCCATTTCCTGAGGGTGTTGCTGTTGCTGCAGTTCTTACAACAACTGTTGGTGGAGAAAGTGCGGCAAACGGAAAAAAGACGAGTTCTGGAGTTAGTGGAATCTGGCTTTTAGTTGGTGTTTTTGTAGCAGCAATATTTAAATTTGGCCAAGTTGCATTAAAAGCAGTTAGTGGTGCAGTTCATGGAATAATAGATATTGGAAAATATAATCTTGGTGGAGGAGAAAAACCAGCATTTTTATATGGTGGAGTAGCAACTTCTCCAGCACTTTTAGGCGTAGGATGGATTATTGGCCCAAAGATAGCTTCTTTTGTTTTTGTTGGAGGTCTTATTGGATGGGTAATACTTGCACCTTTGATATCTTTAGCAACTGGTATTCCAACACCAACGACCGAAGGGCAAATCACTGATGCATTGTCTTTAGGTAATGGTAATCTTGAAGTTGGAAAATTAATCTGGGGATTTTTTGAAATTTGGGGAAATTATATTAGATATATTGGTGTAGGCGCCATGGTAGTAGGTGGTCTTTACACAATATTTAAACTTAGAGCAAACCTTTCTGAAGGAATAAAAGAAGCAATTATTGGATTAAAAGGTGTTTCAACAGGTGAAAAGAAACGTACCGACCAGGATTTAAACTTTAAATACGTATTTCTTGCAATAGGTGCTCTAACTATTCCTATATTTTTGTTATACGGTTATATATCAAATGAATGGGCTATATCTGGCGTGATGGCTATTTTTGCAATTCTATTTGCATTTATCGCAAGTGCCATAGCTGGATATATGGCTGGTTTATTAGGGTCATCAAATAATCCAATATCTGGTGTAACAGTTTCAGTTTTACTTATTACTTCACTAATTTTACTAGGTTTTGGTCTCTCTGGTGATGTTGGTGCTTATGGCGTTGCAATTTTAATTGCCGCAGTAATATGCTGTGCAGCGGCTATATCTGGAGATGTACTTCAATCAATGACCTGTGGTCAGATGATTGGTGCAACACCAAAAAATCAACAGATAGCTGAATTAATAGGCGTTTTAGCAGCAGCTCCAATTCTAGCACTTGTTGTTCAAGCTCTTGACCAGGCATATACTATAGGTAGTACAAATCTACCTGCACCACAAGCTTTTCTAATGAGCGGAATCGTTGAAGGTGTTCTAGGTGGTGGCATGGTATGGCCGTTTGTTATAGCCGGAGCAGTTCTAGCATTAGTATTAATTCTTATTGATTTACCAGTACTTCCTGTTGCTATTGGAATTTATTTACCATTTACATTAAGCGTTCCAATATTTGGCGGAGGTATTGTCAGATACTTTACAAACAGACATATTGAAAAGAAATACGGAAGTGCTGAAGAGGAAGAAATTAGCGAGTGGGAGCTTGCGATCAAACAGACTGATGTCAAACCAAAGGAAAAGATTATAAGAACCGGTCTTCTTCTCACGGCGGGGTTAATAGCTGGTGAAGCACTCATGGGTGTAATTGTTGCATTCCTCATAATTGGAGGAATTGATCTAGCAATCTTTAATTATCCACCTATACTTCCAGCATTACTAATATGGTTGTTTATAGCAGTGCTACTTGCTTATATTCCACTGAGGGAAATCTTTGCTAAGGAATAAAAAAGAAAAACAAGATAATAGACCTACTGAAGAAGAATTCCTAAGATATCGTCCAGCTAGGATTGATATCAAATGGGAAGAAGATAAAGATGGCATGGTCACTCTTAAAGTTACCAAGTTTAAATCAAACCTTGGTAAATCTTTTTTAAATTTAATAAAAAAAGAAAATTATTTTATAGCAAACATGGACAAACTCGGCAGCATTGTCTGGAAAGAAATTGATGGTAAAAAAACTGTTAAAGACATCTTGAAAATTGTAGAAAAAGAGTTTCCTGGTGAAAAAAACATAAACCAGCGTCTTTATCTTTTTTTACAAAACCTAAATAATCTTGGCTATATCGAACTAAGATAAGTCTTAAAAAGCTTTTTCACTATTTTTTGCATAATAATATGCACTGCATTTTTTCACACTTTCTACTAGTTCACCTATATCAATTGGTTTATTAAGATAGTCATATACATATGGTTCAAGATTGCCCATGTTCTTATTTTCATGTATTCCAAGAGCACTAATTATTTCAATTTCAACATCTTTTGCATAATCTTTTTCAACGATTTCTTTAATCGTGTCCCATCCGGTCATACCTGGCATCATGATATCCATTAAAACTATACCTTTGAATCCCTTTTCAATTTTTTCAAGGCATTCTTTTCCACTAGAAACAGTAATAACTTCATAATCCTGTTTTTCAAGTATCATTTTTAATGAATCTTGAACATCTGGTTCATCATCTACAACCATTATTTTTGTTTTCATGTGCCTCTAAATCCATTTCTAAATCGTCTTTGTTATTAAAAAATATTTGGAAAAATATTTTATCATAATATTAATTTAGTTGTTTTGGTAATATTTATATGAAAAAATATGAAATCCTTGATCATACTGCTGATGTTGGAGTAAAAGCATATGGAAAAACTCTTTCTGAAGCATTTGAAAATGCAGCTAAAGCTATGTTTGATATAATTACTGATAACTCAGAGGTTGAAAGTACTGGCCAGTATGATATCGAATTACAAGCTTCAGAGCTAGAGCAGCTTCTTGTAGATTTTTTGTCAGAACTTCTTTATCTTAATGGTGCAAAAAACCTAGTTTTTGGGTTTTTTAAAGTTGATTTAGATGAAAAAGAAAATATGCTTAAAGCAAAAGTCTATGGTGAAAAATTTGATTTAAAAAAACATAAAATTGGTTCAGAAATAAAAGCTGTAACGTATCATATGCTTGAAGTTAAGAAAAACAAAAACTGCAGCGTCCAAGTTTTGTTTGATATATAATTAAATACTTTTGAGACAAAGCCAAGTAATACTTTCAATTACCCTTTCTTTTTGTTTAAATATTAGTTTTACTAATGTCAAATAAGCATCACCGGACGGGAACCTCTAAGAGCGATCCCGAACTCTTTTTTCTTCCCGGAATAGTTCCCTCCGGCCCTCTCCTCACACTTCTTTTGCGTAAGTATTATAAAAAACATATTTATAACAATCGTTAACATTTGGTGAAATTAAATGACTGAAGAAAAAATCACAGCAGATATGAACATTAAAGAAGTAATTGAAAAATACCCTGAAACAGTCCCTGTTTTTGGTAAATATAATATGGGCTGCATCGGTTGTATTGCTGCTAGTTTTGAAAAAATTAAAGATATTGCTGGAGTGCACGGCGTTGATGTTAATTCTTTTTTAAAAGATTTAAATAATGCAGTAAAAAATTAAATATTTTCAAATATTATTCTTTGTAATTACTAATTCTCCATGTTTTATACCTTTTAAAGCCTTAATATTCTCTGCTAGTTTCTGAATTTTTTTTGTTTTTCCTTTTAAAATTAATACCTCAAGACAATTATCATGATCAACGTGAATATGGGTGGTTGTTAGTATTTCATCTGTATGGTCATGCTGCAGGTTTAGTAATCTATCTGTTAAATTACCTGTATGATGATCATATATCATAGTAAGCGTACCTATTGATTCACTTTCTGGATCCAAAGATTTCTGAGTTATCAGATCTTTTCTTATTAGGTCTCTTATAGCCTCGCTTCTGTTTTCGTAACCCTGTTTTTTTATTTTTTTATCGAATTTCTTTATGAGTTTTGGCTCTACTGAAACTCCAAATCTAGTTATTTTTTCTGTCATAGTAGCACGTTTAACTGATAATCGTAACACGAATTTAAATTTTTTGTTACCAAAAATCTTTTAATATAAATTAACATTCTGCGTGCCACGAAATTTAAAAAATTAACACTCATAGGTGAAAATAAAATGTATAAATCAAAAAATATCTTAAAAATAGGCTTTATAATAGGTTTGATACTAATTCTTACCTTGCCAGTTAGCGTATCTTCTGCAGAAAACAGCTCTGAAATAAAAATAGTATGTACAAATTCAGTGCTTGCTGATTTTGCAGAAAATATTGCTCCAGAAAATAGTACTGTTGATTACATAATGCCTGCAGGAGTATGCCCTGCTCATTTTGACACAACTCCTAGTGACATTGATAAAATAGTAAATGCTGATGTAATAATTTCACTAGGTTGGGAACCATGGCTTGAAAACCTGATAAATAAATCAGCAAATGAAGAATACAATCAAATTGTATGTGCAAAGTTAGGTGAATGGAATATACCTACTCATGCGATAAAATATGTAGAAAAAATCAGAAATGAATTAAAAGAAATTTTTCCTGAATATAATAATACAATACAAGAAAATTCAGATGATTACATAAAAAAAATTAATCAAACCGCTGAAGAACTTAAAGAGCAAATTGAAAATTTGGGTTTAAAAGATAGGAAAATAGTTTGTATAGAATGGTACAAAGATTTTCTAAATTATTTTGGACTTAACGTTACATATTACTATGGTGCACCTGAAGGTTTATCTGTTCAAGATGAAATAGAAGTGATAAACGAAGTTGCAAAAGAAGAAGTAACAGCAGTTATTGATAATTTACAGAGTGGAACTACGTTTGGAGCAAAAGTAGCATCAGAAACTGGTAAGAGCCATGTAATCCTTTCTAATTTTCCAAATGCAGTGCCAAACACTGAAACCTATCTAAAGACAATACAATACAATATTAATCAAACAATCAAAGGGATACAAACCTATGATTATAAAAAAGGAGATATACAAAATTTAGAAACAAAGATAGATGTTATCACTCTTCAGAGAAATGCATTTATAGGAACAACAGTGGTATTTTTATTACTAGCGATCATCATTTTTGCATTGTTTAAAAGAAAATAAAACCAGGAGAAGATGTTATCTATGAATGAAACTTTAAAATTGATAGAAAGATTCCACGGCCACCTTGGACCCTTTGCAGTTATAGGATACAGGATGGGAAAAATAGCATGCAAAAAATTAAACAATGATCCTTTTTCAAAAAGTGCTGAAGTTTTTACTGGTACAAATCCTCCGATATCATGTATAGTTGATGGAATACAACTAGGTTCAGGATGCACACTTGGAAAAGGAAACATAAAGATACAAGATAAAAAACAACCCATTGCAATATTTTCAGATAAAAATGGAAAAAATATTACAATAACTTTGAAAAAAGAAATTAAAGAGGAAATAGACACTACGGTTACAGATGAAAACATTATTGATTACTCTAGAAAGATATATGAAAAAACTGATGAAGAACTATTTGAATTAAAATGAAAAATATTAACATAATTGATCTCAAAAAAACATCTACAATCTATGAAGGAGAAAGAATACCAGTAATTAAAAATATAGATTTAAAAATTAAATCAGGAGAATTTATATCAATAATAGGTCCAAACGGTTCAGGTAAAACAACTCTTCTTGAAACAATAAATGGTCTGCTTGATTACAACAAAGGGGAAGGTTATGTACTAGGTAAAAATATATCAAAAAATAAAACGTGGATTAGAAAACACACAGGTTATGTTATCCAAAACTTTGAAATGGACCCCCTTGCACCATTTCTGTGTAAAGATATTGTAATGTCAGGCCGATCTGGAAAAATCGGACTATTTCGCTTTACAGAAAAAAACGATTGGGAGAAAGTCTGGCAGGCCATGAGCATGGTTGGAATGATAGATTTTGCCAAAAGACCAATCGGAAAACTTTCAGGTGGAGAATTTCAAAAGATACTTCTAGCTAGAGCTCTAGCTCAAGAACCAAAGATACTTCTTTTAGATGAGCCTTTTTCAAATCTTGATCTTTCCTCTAGAAGACAAATGGAAACACTCCTCAATAGAGTACATGAAAAAAAAGGTATTACAATTGTAATGGTTTCTCATGACTTAACAAATGTTCCATCTAATTGTAATAGAGTAATAGTTCTTGATAAGGGACAAATTATAATGGATAACAAAAAAGAAAAGATACTCCAATCGGAAACAATTGACAAAATTTTTAAACAAGACAAAAAAGGGAGAGTATAACAATTATGCCAGATATCCCTTGGATGTTTATATTGCCATCAATTCTTGGGGCAATTCTGGCAGGTTTTGCATGTTCAACTATGGGGAACTTTGTAGTAAGAATGAATCTATCAAGCATTGGTTACTGCATGAGCCATGCTGCGTTTGCAGGAGCTGCATTTGGTATATTTATCGCAATAGATCCAATGCTTACAGCAGTACTATTTGCAATAATTACAGCAATGGTACTAGGTCCATTAGCTGAAAAAGCAAGGCTGGAAAGTAATGTTGTAATAGGTTTTATGTTTTCATTTATGATAGCAATAGCTTTCATTTTTTTATATGCAAAACAAGGAGGTGAAGCAGCGACTGGAAAAGCACTAAGTATTCTCTGGGGTAGTTTATATTCAGTTACTTTTAATGACGTAATTCTACTTGGGGTTTTATCTTTTATTTTACTAGTTTTTGTAACTGTTTTTTATAAAGAACTTTTAGCAGTAATGTTTAATCGTAAAATGGCTGAATCAGTTGGAATAAATACTCGTATTTTTTATTTTGCAGTACTTTTTTTTACTGGTTTTGCTGTAGCTTTATCACTTAAACTAGTAGGAGGAATTCTAGTTTTTGCTTTAATAATAAATCCTACAAGTACCTCTTATCAGTTTTTCTTTGATTTCAAAAAAATAATGATCTTTTCACCCCTTTTTGGAGTAATTAGCTGTATGATTGGTTTTGGTTTTTCCTGGTTTTATGATTTTCCAATAGGCGCTTCAATAGTAATT
>CAZFFN010000081.1:0-2311 GCA_964518165.1 uncultured Thermoplasmatales archaeon | reverse complement strand
TCTAGAAATTCTTTTGATAGTTTCATCCTTATACATAAGTTTCACACCAATTATTCCTTCACAAGTAATATAACCATTCTTGTCAGTTTTAATTCCATTGGAATAAATGTTTTTAATACCAAGTTTTTTCCCAACTTTTTCTGCAAGAACCGTTAACCCAGCACTCACAATCGCTGTTTTAATATTGTTTTCTTTAAGTCTACCAACTAAATCTTCAGCACCATTCATAATCTTTGTATCTTTTAAAATTTCAAGAATTCTTTCTTCCTTGATTGGTTCATTGTTTTCAACCCAAAGACTTGCATCACGTCTAATAAACTCCATATCATCAATTTTACCTTCAATATATTCCTTAACAGATCTTTCATTATCTGTCTTAAAATAATCATGAATATATTTCCAAGAAGAAAGTGTATCAACTAGTACTCCATCCATATCAAAAGCGACAAGCTCTAAAGTATCCATTTTTTTTATGTTTTTTTTAATTTTTGTTCTATTGTCTCTGTAACAATATTTTCTGCATCTTTCTTTGTTCATTTCAATTAACCGTGATAAAAGATGATGTATAAAACGTTTTATTATCTCTTTTAGCTTTGTCAAAAGATACATCAGATTTCACACTAAACTTTATTACTCAACCTAAAAAAGTTATTTATTCATTTGGTATAGCAATATTTTGTATAAATGCAATTCCTTTATGATTTTCAATAATTTTTATGGTGTTGGTACGAGCTAGAGTGTACATACAAGCATGATGAACAGATAGTACTAGGTCCTGAAATTTATTATCTTTTTCAAGAGGCGTTACATTTAATCCTAAATCTTTACATGCTTTAAAAGAAAGATGCCTACTATGGGATTTTGTTAAAGCATGATCACTTAATACTTTAACCACTTTGTCAGCTTTATCTTCTTTTTTATTATCATCTTCAAACATACAAGAAATTAATCTCTTCACCAATTTCTTCTCCGATACCATGCCAGCTAGGCAAAAAAATCACCTTTTTTCGGTATTTGAACTTAAATCAATAAAAACCTTTTTTTAACTAGGAAAATATTTCTCATGTAACTTGGTCATTTCTAAAAATTTTTCCCGATCTTGTTTTTTTTCTAAACCTAATTTTTTATAGGTATTAATAATTTCTTCAGACATACGATAAAGAAATCTATAGTAAGAAACCTTATAATATTTTTGTCAAAAATCGTAACTAATTTTTGGAAGATTTGGTTAAAAACTTAACAATTCGGTTTAAAATACTATTTTTAAGTGATTTTAATTATTTATGATAAATAATCTCCTCAGTTCTCTGGAAATTAAATTTAAAAATTGATCAGTCGCATGCAACAGTGCTCTAATTTTAGGTAAAATATTATATACTATCTTGATTATATTAATAATGGGGTAAAAAATGTTTTATTTAAATAAAAAAGGATTTGTATTGCTAGTTTTAACACTATTTTTGTTTGGATCAATAATTGTTCCAAGTTTTTCTGGAAGAATAGAGAATAGTTTTGTAGATTTAGAAGATGAAACTGAAACCAGCAGTTCAGATCTATATGATTTACTGATAATTACACCACAGGAGTTCAAAGTTTTTTTAAATAAACTAGTCAGACACAAAAATAATGTTGGTGTTAAAACAAATCTAACAACACTAAATGAAATATATGAAAATTTTCAAGGAAGAGACAATCCTGAAAAAATAAAATATGCAATTAAAGATGCTTACGACAATTATGGAATTAAATATGTACTTTTAGTTGGTAGTAACAAAAAAATGCCGGCTAGATATGTGCATAATTCAGATCTAAGTTTTGAATCGTATCTAGAGCCTACATATATTTCTGAACTATATTATGCAGATCTTTATAATTCTGAAGATGAATTTCAAACATGGGACACAGATGATGATGGAATAATAGGTGAATGGATTGTAAATGAAACATGTGCTCGGGATAAATATATAGATCTTTACCCTGATGTATATGTCGGAAGACTTGCTTGTAGAAATATTTTTGAAGTAATGATAATGGTTGATAAAATAACTAAATACGAAACTAGAACCTATGAAAAAGACTGGTTTAACAAATTTGTTGTAGTATCAGGTGACACATATCCAGAAGGTGAATATCCGTTTAATACATCTGGATATGAAGGTGAAGAAAATACTGTTAACGCAATAGAAAATATGAGTTCCTTTGAACCAGTTAAACTATGGATTTCAAATGGTAATTTTACAGGGCCAAAAGATGTGATAAATACAATGAACAGAGGATGTGGGATAATGTTTTTTGATGGACACGCCTCACC
>CAZFFN010000080.1:0-10970 GCA_964518165.1 uncultured Thermoplasmatales archaeon | reverse complement strand
CTCTTTGACATAGGGAGCAGCACCATTCAGAAATACAAAGAGATCCTCTCCCATGCGAAGACCATCTTTCTGTCTGGGCCCTGTGGCGTATTTGAAAATCCACTTTTCATGAATGGGACCAAAGAAGTGTTCACCTGTATCGCTACCTCCCACGCATTTTCTATTGTCGGAGGGGGTCATACTGTTGCTGCGGTCAAACAACTTAACCTAACTGATCAGATCTCTCATATCAGTACTGGTGGAGGAGCCCTTGAGAAGTTTATGATGGGTGAAAAATTACCGGTGATAGAGGCAATGAAGTTCTCTAAACAGAATCAAATTGTAAAACATTAAACGATAAGGAGAATAATAATCTACGGAAACAATCAAATACCACCCTCTCTTTTTCGATTGGTATCCTTTGGGCTGATAGATCAGCTGGAAGATCGCCACCTTCGCAAGGTGGAGGCCGCGGGTTCAAATCCCGCTCAGTCCATACCCATTCCTTGAAGGGGTTTGGCTTTAGAGACTAATTTTGCATTCTGTTGATTCTTACTTTTTTAACCTTTTAAACGCATTTGAAAACCAGTCTTTTTTCTTTTCTATAATACTCTTCTGCAAATACAATATAGATCTCAAAAGGGATTAAACAAAAATCTGAACCCCTATTTATTATATCAAAAGATACTATTGTTCAATTAAGGTTTTTTTCAATTTCTTTTAAGAGCGATATTTGTTTTTTTATATCAATACCAGCATTTTGAGACAGAATGTTTTCTATTCTATCTTTATCTTTTAACCGTCCAATTATCTTCGGCATTCTACGAACAACCATCTCTATCCAATTATCATTGGATTTAATACTTTCAATAACTTTGCCAATGTTACTTATTGTCAAAAGCATCTGTGCATCATAATTATTTTTATAATCGACAGGGAGACCAAGCTTGACAGCAGCCATATCCTCAACCCGAGGAGTATGAACTTGAATTTTTTTATTTTTAAAATGATAAGATATACCTTTTTCTTCATATTTGGTTAAACTAAACTCAAAGTAATGATCTGTTTCACTTTCTTTAATCCGTGGGCCTGAAATTTCGATACGTAATTCAATTTTTGCGATTTCTGAAGCAATCTTCTCAGGTATATCAACAGAAGGTTTATATTTTTGATAAAATTGTATCCCCCATTCTTCTCTATTAACATTTAATCCAATATTTTTTAACTTTTTTTCAATACTATGGATGTTTTCTTCATTAGCTACACCATCAACATCTAACGTATATCGGCCATGTTTTTCTCCAATTAAGGCTCTAACCGCCCATCCACCAATTACAACTATATCGCTAGTTATATGCTCAAGAATAGATAATGATTGATCTTCAATGTCCTGTTTGACCTCTTTGGGGAAATCTTCAAGATTCATAAACCGCGAACTCCATGTTTGATAGATCCAAGATCAAGATAGAGATCTACATTCCATTTTTTCTCATATTTTTTTTCCCAGCCTGCTTTCCCATATTTTTTTTCTTGTTTTAAGAAAATCTGTATATTTTTTGAAATATTTTGATAAAATTTATTAATAATCTCAATTGGAACGAGTTGATTATCAATATCATTAATAATATCGAGGTAACAACCAGTAGTATTAACAGCTTTGTATTTAATACAATATTCAAGTAATTTTTCATAATTAATTTTATCTGAAGCGAGAAGTTTAATACAAATATCTTCTACTCCTTCTGGAGTGAATATTTTTTTTAAAAAAATCTCTTCAATAGAAAGTTTTTTTGGTACACTTTCAAGTACTGCTATTTTTTTATCTTTTCCCCTTACAAGAAAACCAGTCTTTCGTACAGTCAAGCTATTATCTATTTTTTCATAAAGTATGTTTTCGATTTTATCAGGAGTTGTTACTATCTCATCATAAGGTGTTGAACCTGAAGAATATATCGTATCATCAATCTCTTTTGGTTTAACTATTGCATTTAGAAGCTTATTAAGCGGGTGATTTTTTTTCTTATGAGCAATTAATGGATTTTTCTTTTTAAAATAAATTAAACCACAGTTAGAAAAATAATGAAGTATTTTTCTAATGCTTTTTCCTGATAGATTGAATTCTTCGGAAAGATCAGAGATAGTATCAGCATGATCTAAAGCGTTCCATAGTTTTAAACTATTTTTTCTTAAAAGAAGTTCTGGATCAATACCATAACTTAATGATTTAATGTAAAATTCCTGTTTTTTTTGGTGAATATAATCCTTTGGAATATCCAATTTGATTTCATCATTTATCTTGCTTTTTATTAAATCTCCCTCACGCAACATGCTTTCAATAGCATTATAAATAGAGTTTTTCGAATATGGAATACGATTAACTACTGAATTAATTGATTGGGGTTTAATCGAAACCAATCCAAAAACTGCTGATTTAATATTCATAACAAATGGAAGTTATTTATTGAAAACTATTTAAATGTTTCGACATTTTTGTTCCATATTTACAAATTCAAATCTTATTCCTATAACAATAATCAAATTTTTCAGATCCGGGAAATTCAACATATATGTCAAAGTGAACCAAATAAAAGCTGAGTGCCCAGACTCTTGGTCTTTTATTTTTATACTATACAAATACAAGATGCCCGTAAGTCCATTTTATTACTTTTTCTTTCAAATATTCAACAACCTCACGTTCAGCATTTTTCATCCGATCATAAACCGAATTCTGACCCATAATATTTTTTCTGTTAACTGGTTAAGGCATCGCTCAGTCCATATCTTAAAAATCAATCTTTTGACAATAATTTTTTAGCAATAAATTTTCTATAATGCCCCTTGTTTTTATGTGGAAAATCTATCTCTGGTTTTTTGCAATCTAAAAAATTACAGATTTTATCCCAAGCATTATCCTGAAATATATTTATAACAAGCAATTGATCTTTTTTATCGCTGAAGTAATCTAAAACTTCTTTGTTATGTTCTCTATAACCCTTGCGAAGTTTTTTTTCATATTTCTTTGAATCTATCTCCCATTCTGTCCCATAGAAAAAAATCCTCCAGCTTCGAATTAAGGAATCCTCATCTCTTAAAGTTAAAATAAATTTTGAATTTGGAAAAAAATTATCAAGCTTTTTAAAAAGACCGGGATCATTTAAAGGAGCATCAGAAAAAGCATCGAATTTTGATTTCTTAAAATAATTCACCCATCCATCTTTTGGCTTAATATATGCCCGGGGCCAATCTAAAACATTATAACCAAGTATCTCTAGGGCACCAGCTAGAGAGGTGGTACCAGTTTTAGGATAACCTATACAAAATATTTTAAAATCAGATTTTTTCTTTTTTGAAAAAGATAAAGAAATTCTTTGAAAAAATTGAAAAACTAGAACCATTACTTTTTCAACATTATAAAAAAATGATAGTATCTTATTCATGACATTTGCAACCTATTTTTAATAATAAAATTTAGCTTTTAAAACCAGTCTTTTTTATCAACTTTAGAAATAACAATAGACGAAAGTGAACCTTCATCTGCAGTTTTACCAACTATTTTATCTACTTCTTTTACGGTAATATTTACATTTTTTCCTACAACCTTTTGATATCTTGATTTAATTTCATCAAGTATCTTTTTAACTGATTTTACTTTATTTCTAAATTCATCGTTAATTATTACTTTAATTTCCATATCATCTTTTTTATGTTGAATTATTTGAAATCTTTGGACAATGTCAACACCAGCGCTTTGTGCAACTTCACCAGGAATTAGAGTAAATGTTGCAGGTGGAAAAACTCTCCCATCAGGTAGAACTATTGAGTCAGAACTCCGCCCGCCTACTCTTTTTAAAAGCTGGGTTTCCCATCCACAGCTACATGAACCTTCTTTAAGTGTTACAATATCATCCATTCCTGTATATCTTATAAATGGAGTTCCTCCATCATAAAGACGGGTTATAACGATATGGCCTTGTTCACCAGGAGAAACTTTCTCCATATTCTTATCAACTGCCTCGATATAAAGTAGATCTGATTCGACATGATAACTACCATCAGGGCACTCAAAACCTACTGTACCGCTCTCAGTTGCCGCATAAAAATCAAAAATTTTTGTGTCAAAAGCATTTTCAAACTGTTTTTTTGTGTAATCATCAAGAACACCGCCTGATGATGCAACACAAGTAGGGCTAATATTTTCGCCATGTCCTTCATTTTTAAGGAGCATTAAGCCGATAAGTGTACTTGGATAAGCACAGATATAATCTGGGCTAAAAGCATTTAATTTTTCCATTATTTTTTTAATATCTTGGCCTGCATACAAGGTCTGAACATTTTTAAACAAATATTTAGAAAGAAAGCCAAAATATGAATAAAAACCATTTATTACACATTCTTCATCATAGCTATTTGGAATAGAAAAATCTCCAATATTTGTAATCTTAGCTTTAGAGGGATTAAGTCCATACATTTTAATTGGCCTAGTGGTAAGAGCAAATTCTAGTGCAAGTGAATTAATGTCTCTATAGACCGATACTGGTTTACCTGTAGACCCAGATGTATCAACTTTAAAACCTTTTTTTGTATTGAAATTTTTTGGAAGTGTTTCTTCTGTTTTATAATCTCTAAGATATTGCTTTGAAATAAAAGGTAATTTTTCAACATCTTTAATATTTTTAATATCATCCAACTTTACTTTTGCTTCTTTGTATTTATCACTATATAATTTTGTTTTCAATGAATACTTAATCATCTTTTTCAAGGTCTTTGTTTGATATTTTTCCATTTTTTCTTTGCTGTAATTAAGCCTATGACTCAAATTATAATTATGAATAGAGCTTTTTAATAAAAACGATAAATTTGGGATTGATTCCATTTTTTGTTTTTCCCCCTTAAAATAAAAGCAAGTTGGTTTCTAAAATAGAATATAACATATTATAAAAAGATTTTCTTTGATATCTAAAGAATTTTATACAATTATGAAAAATAAAATATTCGACGATTTACTAAACACTGGTAAAAAAAATTAAATATAGGACTTATATCTTAATCTACCGGGGAACTAATGAAAATTCTTCTAATATTTCCAGCAATTCAACATGGTGTTGTAACAAATAAAGAAAAAAGTTCATGGCGGAGGATAATAACCGGGTACCCTATTATTACACTGCCTCATCTTGCTGCAATAACACCAGATAGATATGATTTAGAGATAGTAAATGAAAACTATGACAACATAGATTTTGATGAAGATTATGATGTAGTAGGTATAACCTGTTATACAATGACTGCACCAAGAGTCTATGAAATAGCAGATGAATTTAGAAAAAGAGGAAAAACAGTAATCCTCGGCGGATATCATCCAACAGCAATGACTGAAGAAGCATTAGAACATGCTGATAGTGTTATAAAGGGTCTTGGTGAACTTAACTGGCCGAGAGCTTTAAAAGATTTTGAAGAAGGTAAACTCAAAAGAGTATACGAAAGAGATCATAATTTTGATATATCAAAAGTACCACCCTTGAGAAGAGATCTTATCAGACACAACCCAATACTTGGAGCAGTTCAGACAACAAAGGGCTGTCCGCATAATTGTGAGTTTTGTGCGATAAGTAGTTTTTGTGGAAATATAGTTAAACAAAGACCTATAAAAGATGTAGTAAAAGAAATAAAAAAAATGCCAAACAAGCTTTTTATAATTCATGATCCGCATCTAACAATGAACAAAAAATATGCAATAGAACTATTTGAAGAAATGACCCGGCAGAAAGTTAGGAAAAAATGGGTTGCTAACGGTACAACAAATGTCCTTGCAAATGCTGATGATGAATTTTTAGATCTAGCTAGAAAAGCTGGTTGTGTTGAATGGTTTGTAGGTTTTGAATCAGTAAACCAAGATGCATTAGATGGAATAAATAAAAAACATAATACTGTTAAATTTTTCAAAGATTTAATTGAAAAACTTCATGATCACGGCCAGACTGTTCAAGGCGGGATTATCTTTGGTTTTGATGAAGATACACCTGATGTTTTTGATGCAACCCTAGATACTTTAGAAGAATGGGAAATGGATGTCTTAGAAATAAACATTTTAACACCATATCCTGGGACAAAACTATTTGAAAAACTAGATAAACAAGGTAGAATTTTTACAAAAGACTGGTCAAAATACACACAAGTAGATCCTGTTTTTGAACCAAAAAATATGACACCAGAAGAACTAAAGGAAGGAGCTAGAAAAGTTGCAAAAGAATTCTACTCATGGAAAAATATAATAAAAAGAAACACAAGAATCTTTAAAGTTACAAAATCTATAGGTGGAATACTTCCGGCTACAACAAATTACTCTTTTAGAAAATATTATCAGAGAGATTACAATTTTTAAAAAGGGATTTTTACAATGATTAAGCAAAATGTTTCATCTTCATTAAAACCTCGTAATAAAATTGGACAACTTGATGAAGGCCCACACAAAAACAAAAGATATTTAAATCGAGAATGGTGGTATTATAACGTAGTTTTTAATGATAAAGATAGTGAACTTAAAGACTGGATTATTAAATGCTCAATTAATAGAGCAGTATCTTCTGATAGTATAAAACTAATTTTACATGATAATAAAAAAGAAAATTACGGTGGAATTTATAAAAAAGAAAAAGGAGCGACAATTGCAAAAGGCCCAGGTGTAAACGTAAAATTTGATAAATGTCAAATCAAAGGCATGTATCCAAAATGGCATGTTCATATGGAAAATACAGGGATGGATAAAAAAGAAATAAAGGCAGACTTAGACTTTAAAGCAAAATCTAAACCCTTCTGGATAATAAAAAATACAGGCAAAAATAAATCAGAATCTATACTTGGATACTACTACGTTATGAACTCTGATGTAAAAGGAGAAATCTCAATAGATGGAAAAAAATACAATGTTAAGGGTCTAGGATACTACGATCACACATGGTCACCATATTCAAAAAAAGAAGCGGAAAATAAAACATTTAATTTCAGAGGGAATGTTTGGGACTGGTTACTTATTAGACTTGAAAACAATTGGAATTTATTTATCGGAAAAATTTATCCAAAAAATAGAAAAATCACTACAACTTTTTCTCCAGGGGGAATCACAGTTATTTCAAATAACGATAAGATATCTGAAGTATATCTTTTTCCAGTTTACTACAAGGATTTCCAAGAAATGCCTAACTCACATATTAATGTACCAAGTAATATAAATATTAAAACAGTTAAGTTAAATCCTTTCAATAACCAAATTTCAAAAACACCATTATTTTTAGATTTAAACTACAAAACAAACAATATTAATGAATACCTATATGACAAAAAGACTTCATTTGGCCAGTGGGACAGCACAGGGAAAATAACTGGCATAATTAAATCCAGAGGGAAAAACAAAAAAATAAAAGGCGTTGGAGTTATGGAATACATGAGCTATATCTAAAAAAAATTATTTTTGATTTTAGCCATATAACTTTCTATTATCAACTATTTTTTTTGCTTTTACACTGCTTCTATCAATAGTATGTCTTTTAACTATCTTTATTTCTGGCATATGAATTGTTTTTGATTCTTTAATACCATCCCTTAATTCACTGATATTCATCAATTCTTCTTTAATTTTCTTAATAAGACTCTCTGATTTATTCTCTGATTCAACAACTACTTTCAGATAATCCTTATTTTGTTTTCGTTCAATAATTACTTGATAATCGATAACTGAGGGAATTCCAAGTAAAACATTATCAAAAACTGTAGGATAAATATTATCGCCTGAACCAATTGTAATCATTTTATCGGTTCGCCCCTTTATTGCAATTCTTTTAAAAGGAAGGCCACATGGACATTCATCAGGTAGCACCATACCAAGATCATGAGTCCTATATCTTAATATAGGCATACCTTTTCTTGCAAGAGTTGTAAACACAAGTTCACCTACATTACCCGGCTCAAGGATTTCTTCAGATTCTGGATCAATTACTTCAACTAGAAAATCACCTTCTGAAACATGCATTCCATTTTGTTTGCTACATTCACCAGCAACAGAAGTACCCATCTCTGTTAAACCATACCCTTGATAAACAGAGGTATCCCAGGATTCCTCTAGACTTTTACGAATTCCCTTAGTCAAAGGTTCAGTTCCAACCATAATCTTTCGGATATTAAGTTTCTTTAAATCATAGAGTTTTTTAAGATCATAAGTAAGACTATTCATATATGAAGGAGTACCCATGATTACTGATATATCATAGGTTTTTAACAATTCTAATTCTTTATCCGCAGGAAGTCTTGCACCTGTAAAAACACTTAGAGCACCTGTTTTTTCAATAGCATTACCCATGCAATATCTAACACCCCAGTCATCACTACCATAACCATGATCATATGTAACTCGTATATTGTCATTTTCTTTAATTCCATATAACAATCTTAAGCCAGTACGAATACCATAGACCTGGTTATCTAAATCCTTTTTAGTAAAAAATATTCTTTTCGGCGGACCGGTTGTTCCACTTGATGAAAAGATTTTTACAAAATTTTTCTTTTTCACTGCAAAAAAATCTTCTGATTTTCTAAGATCTTTGGAACTAGTGAGAGGTATTTTTTTTAAATCCTTAAAAGTTTTAATTTCACTTGGTTTAATACCCTTTTTATCAAATAATTCATGGTAAAAAGTTGAATTTTCATAAGAAAAATGAATTGTCTTTTTTAGTTTTAATAACTGATATTTTTTTAGATATCTTCTAACAATATTACTAGATAAAAATTTTTTTGTTTTATCTATATCCATTCTTTTGTTTTTAACTCTGGATTCTATGTAGGGTGCAAGTCGTTCTATCATAAGTTAATCCCTAATTTAAAGAGAATATAATGATAACTACTATTAAAAATCATCCTTAAAAAGTTATTTTTTTGATAAAAAAATAGACGAAAGTTCTCCATAAGAACTATGTGTTTTGATTTTGTCAATTTTAAAATTTTTATTTAAAAATTCTTCATTGAATCTAAAATTTTCTTTATCTGAAATTGTTTTTCTAAAGATAATTTGAGTTTTTTTATCAGCTGATTTGTAAATATTTTTTAAGATTTGATTTATGTTAGTTACACCATCTGAGATTAATATTATATCAAAATCTTTAAAATCTAAATCGCAACCATCTTTTTTAATAATTTTAATATCTAAAGAAGCGTAGTGTTTTTTAAGAATTCTTTTTGATTTTTCAACTGATTTTTCATCTATGTCAATACCAGTAAGATCTGCATTGGTTTTTCTTGAAATAATAATTAGAGTTGCAGGAACTGGGCCACTACCTATATGTAAGACTTTTTTTTCTTTTGAAATATTTGCATTTTTTATCTCATCATTAACCATTTTTTCATAAAAACGCATATACAAAGGTAGTAGTTTATCAAGATTCACAACTGTTTTTTCAAATATTATAAAAATAACTGCTGAGAATTTTTTGAATTTATCCATATCAAAAAATTTGTTTGATTGTTTCAAAAAATTAAACAAAAAACAATTATTTTTAATCATATATAACCTTCTTTATTGAGCCATTTTTCAACATTTGAAATCCCTGTTTTATAGTCTATTTTTGGTTTGTAACCAAGTAAATTTTTTGCCTTGTCAATATCAAATTTTTTTGTATTTGTAAAAATATTTACTGCCATTGGTGTAACCCATGGTTTAATTTTAAAGATTTTATTCAAAAAAATCATGAATTTTGCAATTATCATAGCTTGTCTTTTTGATAGATTTCTTTTTATTTTTCCCTTCCCACAAATCTCTGATAATCTATTTAGATATTCACCCCATGTATGAGAATTATCTCCGTCTGTAATATCTATTACTTCTCCTTTTACATTGATTTTTAAAACAGATAAGATAGCATCTACTAAATTATCAATATACGTATGTAGAAAAATTCCTTTTCCATCTTCTATCAAGGTTATTCTATTCTTTTTAATGGATTTTACCGGTCTTAAAACCCAGGTTGTAGCACCTGGACCATAAACATTTCCAGGTCGGATAATTGTTACAGGAAAATCATTTCTTTTAAATTTTTCAAGTAAAAATTTTTCTGATAACATTTTTGTTTTTGAATATAAACTAAGTTTATTTTCTGATTCATATCTAATATGGCTTAAAAAAACAAATTTTTTTACTTTATTTTTTTTAGATTCTTTGTAAATATTTTTTGTTCCTTGATAGTTAATTTTATAAAAAAGATCTTTTGGACCATAGTCTTTTACATAAGCGGCACAGTGGAAAACATAGTCACATTTTTCAAATGCTTTTTCAACAGATTCTTTATCTGCTATATCGCATTTTTTGTATTTTACACCTAAAACTTTTTTTCTTGGTTCATTTCTATGAATAAAACCAATTACATCATATCCTTCTTTTTTTAGTTTATTTACTAGTTTATTTCCAATGAATCCCGCTGCACCAGTTACAATACATTTCATCTATTTTTCACCTTGAAACTCGTATCTAGTTCTTAAGAAATATTGAGAAGTCTCAGTTATAATCAAAGAAAAAATATAAATTAGAAGGGCAAACACAATGTTTGTAACACCAATGATTAAAGCAGATGCAAGAGTTATTCTTTCTATTACAAAAAACTCATGGAATCTAAGAGCCTTTCTTCTAGAGTATCCCTTGATAGAAGTAATAAGATAGATATATAGTGTTACTAATAGTATGAGATCAATTATCATTAAGATATAGAACTCTATTTTTAAAAAATTGTATCTTATTGCTAAGAAAAAAGTAATTGACAACCATATAACTGTAATAACAAAAGAAATAATTATCGAATTTTTAAGTCCAAATTTAACAGGTATTGTGTTATATCCACCTTCTTTATCTCCCTTCATATCACGTATTGCACCAACAAGGTTACTGTTTGTGTCATGAAACAAAAATACAAATGATAAAAGCAATATGTATATTGGAATCTCAGAAATAACTG
>CAZFFN010000079.1:0-4874 GCA_964518165.1 uncultured Thermoplasmatales archaeon | reverse complement strand
GGCACCAATTGATGCACCATTCTTTACCACAGTTTCTGCAACTTTTTCATCAGACCAAATCTTAGCCCTTGGATAAATATCATTTGTAAAACAAACATGAGGACCAATAAAAACATCATCACCAACAGTCAATCCATGATAAAGCGTTGAAAAATTCTGAATTTTACAGTTATCTCCAACCTGTACATTTATATCGATATAGACATCTTTACCGATATTACAATTTTTACCAATACTAGCATTTTTTCTAACATGCACAAAATGCCAAATATTCGTGTTTTCTCCAATCTTTACTCCATCTTCAACATAAGCTGATTCATGAATCAACTGAAATCACCTTTCCTGTTTCAGCTGATTCAACTGCTGCTTCAGCGATTTCCACTGCTTTCACTCCATCATAACCTGTAACCAATGGTTTTTTACCGTTAGTAATTGCATCAGCAAAATCAGCTATCTCATTTTTTAATGGTTCTTTTTTCTGAAGTCCCATCATTTTTATTTGATTTTGAAGAGGAACATCATATAAATTTGCTTCATCAACATTTTCAAAAGATGAAGTGAATGTTTGAATTGATTGATTAATAAAATCAGCTTCAACAAAACTTTTATCACAAGTTAAACTAAGTTTTCGTATCTTCATTGGTGTCAACCAATTTACTTCAATAACGCCACATAAATCATTTTTAAAATTTAAAACGATAGTAGCATGATCCTCATACTCAATTTGTTTGTTAAATCGACCAGCTTTCGCATACACTGATTTTACTTCACCAGCCAAATACCGCATTATATCAATATCATGCACACCAAAATCAAAAATTACTCCAACATCACGAATTCGGCCTGGAAAATTACTCACTCGCTTAGAACTTAGCGTTGTCAACTCACCAAACTGACCTTTTTCCAATGCATGTTTCATAAAAGAAACCACTGGGTTATACCGTTCAATATGACCCACTGCAAATACAACCTTAGAAGTCTTTGCCTTTTCTATTAATTGTGTTCCTTTTTCAACACTGTTACATACTGGTTTTTCTACAAGAATATGTTTGCCATCATTTATAGCATCCATTGCTATATCAAAATGAGTAACTGTAGGTGTTGCAATAATTACTGCATCAACTTTAGGAAGTAATTCTTTGTAATCAGTAAATGCAGATACATCAAAACGATGAGCAATATTTTTAACGATATCTTTGTCTTTATCAGCAATACCAACAAGTTCAACATTAGGAAGTTCAGCACAAACCCGGGCATGATTCTTACCCATAGCTCCTGTTCCTATAACACCAATTTTAAGAGTCATAACAATGCCTTGAATAATACTTGTGTACTTATTTTTTTTGTTGCTTTTTTCATTTTATTTACAATAAGTCAGCTTAACTATTGATCAATTACGAATCATCCATCTCCAGGATTTCTTTAATCTTTTTACTTGCGTTTCCATCACCAAAATGATTGTTTTGTTTTTCCTTTGGTGAAAAACTATGAACCGCATTTACAATATTTTGCTTATTAGCACCTACTAAAACATTCCATTCATCTTTAACCGTTTCAATCCACTCAGTGTTTTCCCTAAGAGTTATACAAGGAACCTTTAACATATATGCTTCTTTTTGAATTCCTCCAGAATCAGTTAATATTTTTAAAGCATTTTTTTCAAGCATGATAAAATCAAGATAACCAACTGGTTCAATAATTAATATATTCTTGCCTATCTTATTTTTTAGATTATGATTATCAATAAATTTTTTTGTTCTAGGATGAATTGGAAAAACAATTTTTTCATTTATTTCTGAAAAACCTTCCAATATACTTAAGAGATTTTCTTTATTATCTGTATTAGAAGGCCGATGAACCGTGGCTAATAAATAATCTTTCTTTTTTAAATCTAATTTTTTTAAAATATCTGACTTTTTTTCAGCAATTTTTATATTGTTGAGTAATGCATCATACATTACATCTCCAATGTGATAAACACCTTTCGTTATCCCCTCTCTTTTAAGATTTTTAACACCCGTACTTGTTGGAACAAATAAAATATCTGAAACGTGATCTGAAATAATCCGGTTAATCTCTTCGGGCATAGATTTATCAAAACTTCGAAGACCTGCTTCAACATGACCAATAGCAATATGTAATTTTGCAGCAGCAAGCGCTCCAGCTACTGTGGAATTAGTATCCCCATAGATTAAGACAACGTCTGGTCTTTCATCCAGTAAAATTTTTTCAATTTCTATTAACATTTCACCCGTCTGTTTACCATGAAGGCCTGATCCCACACCAAGATTATGCTCAGGTTTTGGAATTTGTAATTCATCAAAAAAAAGTTTAGACATCTCTTCATCATAATGTTGCCCGGTATGAACAAGCAATTCATGATGGTTTTTTCTTAGTTCTTTGGAAACTGGTGCACATTTGATAAACTGAGGGCGGGCACCGACAATGCTAACTATTTTCATAAATCCAACTCCTTATTCATAACAACTCATTTCAACAACCAGATAATAATATTGTAATTTTTCAAATAATTATTGTTAATCCACTCGAGATATAATACAAGATTTATCTCGCAACTGAGTTATATCATCTGATATCAATCTTTTATACTTAAATTTTTTATTTTAGATTGGGTAGCAACAGAGAATACTGTTTTTTTCTACTGTAAAACATAGCTTCGTCTTTAGATAATATATTTTCTTCGAGTCTATGATTATATTTATCTAGGAGAATTTTCTTACAATCTTTTTTTATCATTTCTTTGGAAAATATATCTGTTACATAGCCTTTATTGTGTCTTGAAACAAATTCTTTTATAGAAACAGCATTTTCCGGAACTAAAAACCAAATAGGTTTTCCAGCTGCAACATAATCATAAAGTTTACCTCCCATAACATTAGGAGCATCAACTACCTCCGAATGAACAACAAGTCCAATATCTATTTCTTCCATCAACTTCCTAGCAGTGCTGTTAGTAACTAACTCTGCATCAATTATTTTACAACTAGAATTAACTGAATCTAAACCTTTTATCCATCCGGCAACTAACAAGGTAATATTTTCTTTTAATTCATCATCTTTTTCAATTACTTTAATGAGATTTAAAAAATCTTTATGACCTTTGCCAGTAATACTTCCAGATCCAAAATAGCCGATAACTAAACCATCTGAATTTATTTCATCCTTTATTTTTTCTACTTTCTTCTTATCAACTAAAGATTCAGTAGATTCCACAAAACCGTTTTCGATAATAATTGACTCGTTTAAATCAAAATTTTTGTCATACTGTTTAAACATTCCTGAACTTACAAAAATTGTCAAATCATTATTTAATAAAGTTTTTTGTTCAAGTGATTTTCTAAAATCCAATTCTTTTTTAGATATTCCTTTAATATACATTTTTCTTAATGTCCATGCATCCCTGTAATCTGCGATTAAATTTATATCATCACCAAATCTTTGTTTAAGATCAACTGCTACCTGCTGCAGAGAAAAAGGAGGCATAGAAATAAAAACATTTTTAATGTTTTTTCTCTCTATTAAAAAAGAGGCTTTTTTTACATATTTTTTCCAACTGAAATGATTAATATCAATCATTTTGTTTTTAAACAACTTTCTAAAAAGATGAGTAAACGCTTGCACACCCAGCTCAATTGGATTTGATTGATTCCTGGGGATATCCCAATAACTAAAAAAATCTTTAATAAAAAACACTTCAATATTTTCATCCATATCAATAAGATTATACCATTCTTTTCTTCTTTTAATTGCTAACACAAATACTTTACAACCCTTCGATGAAAGATATTTTGCAAGTTCAGCGACACGAATCATCCAACCAACATGTGGTGAATTCGGCGGGAAATCACGGGTGATAATCAAAACAGATTTCATTTAAATCACATCAACATTAAAGATTACTTAATTTTTTTTATCAATCAAATCTAAATCCAAATCTTTCAACCTTGCCGCCTCATATAACCTGGCTGATAGAGTTTCTGCATCATCTGTGTTTTTACAAAGCATGTTTTTTTTGAAATCATAATTTCTGTTGAATTGTGCTTCTAGCCAGTATTTTTGTTGTTTTTCACTATTTTTTTTAAACACATCTAAAACAAATGCAACTTCTATTCCTGCAACATTATAATCAAAACCATACTTATTATTTCTAAGACCTTTTTCATATTCCTTTGTTTCAATAAAACTTAGTGTTTTCTGAAATTTTTTTGAATTCCAAAAAGAAAGATCTGGATAATTGTTTTTTAACAATGCAAAAGCATACAAATTAAACTGATGATAACCAATAGCTTTAGAAACACTCTGTTCTCTTTTAAATGTTAAATTAATAACCTTTGAGACAAACCTTTTCAAACCAATAAAATTAAACTGATTTTTTGCAATAAAATGCCAAATTAAACCATTTTTATAGATATCAAAATTTTGATCTAGTTTTTCAATAAAAACCTTAACCTGTTTATGAATCTTAGGATATTTTTTTTTATCAAACATACTTCCGATACTTGCAAACCAGAGTTGATGATTAAACGTTCCATCAACAGACAAAATATCTCCATCAACTTCTCTTCTATGCCATAAACCAAGTTTTCCGTCAAACTTGTGAAGTAAAAAAATATCAGCTGCAATATCAGATAAATCTGCTCTACCAAGTTCTTTTGATGCAACAATAAGTGCTTCCATCGTCCAAGCAGGACCTATGAGACCGTTACATTTATCCCGTCCTTCAAAATTTCTATGATAAAAATTATATTTGGTTTTATTTTTTAAAAGATAATCTATACATTTATTTGATGCATCTAAAAACTTTTCATTTTTAGAAATCTTATATACTTTCAAAAAAGTTATCAACCAATGAC
>CAZFFN010000078.1:0-3010 GCA_964518165.1 uncultured Thermoplasmatales archaeon | reverse complement strand
AAATGAAAAAAAATAACGGATAAAACGAAATAATCTGCGTTTCAATCTTAATGAGCCTCTCCATCTTGACTTTATTCATTAAATCAAGTCATCTACTGTAAATAATAGAAATATTTATATATCATTGTTCTTAATTACTTTTCAGGATTAAACTGAATAATGGCATCTGTTAGGGGGGAGAAAATATTCCTTGTGCTTGTCTATCATTTCAATCATACATCAAAAAATTAAGAGAGGATATTAATTATCAGATTAAAAAAATTTTTTCTAATTATAAGATATCTGATTGTTTAAACAGTGGAAAATTATTAAGACCCACTTTATCAGTTTTAATGTATGACACAATATCACCACAATCAAAAAGTCATAAGGAATATGAACGAATATTACGTGGTTGTTCAGCAATTGAACTAGCTCATACTGCATCATTAATTCACGATGACATCATTGATGGAGATGATTTCAGAAGAGGAAAAAGAACAATACATTCAATCAAAGGACTGCCTACTGCTTTAATTTATGGTCATCAATTGATTAATGTTGGTTTTAGAATTGCATTAGAGTATGGGAATAGTTTTACAAATCTCTATATTAACACTTGGAAAAATGCTGTTGATGGAGAAATTGAAGAGATAGATTTTTGTAAGTACCATGATATTAGTTTGGATATTAGCAAAAAAGAACTAGTAAACAAATATTATAGTGTCTTAAACAAGAAAACTTCTTCATTATTTTCAGCTTCCTGCCAATCCGGAGCTATTCTTGCCAATGCAGATGATAGAATTGTAAACCTAGCAAATAGGATTGGAAATGAAATCGGATTAGCTTATCAACTTGCAGATGATTTTATAGATCTACAAAATGGGGATTACATTGATAGCATTCTGTTACCTTTATTTGGTAATATAGATAACAAAACAAATAAAATTCCTGCAAATTTAGAGAAAATCGAAGATACCATAGAAAAGAATCATGTTAAAATAAAAAAATTCTATGATCATAGGATTAAATATCATCTTAAAAATGCTAAATCAATGATTATTTCAGATTGTTTACCTGATTCTGAATATAAAGAGTATTTGTTAGAAATGCCAGAGTATATTGTAAATAAAATGTATTCCACCAAGACTGATAATCAATTGTCATATTGATTTCAAATCCATATTTTATTATTGAGGTTAAAAAATAATTATATTATTTTTTTTGATCTGGTGATTTCTGCGATTCCTCGGCCATCTAGTTTTAATAACTTATTACCCCAGTGGAGTGAACCTTTTACTTTACATGCTCCTTCAAATACTCCAGTATATGGTGGATCACCCCAGACATTTTCACAAATATTCACATTTTCGATAGTTATATTTAAAAAAATCAATCCCTTAGGAATTTTTTCTGTTAAAAAATTCAGAATGGCTCCGTTGATTCTTATTTTAGACGGTATCTTAATTGAAGGTATATCTGTTTCAATGGTTTCTAAATATTTCAGATTGAAATAATTGGCATTAAGAAAACTATTACCGTCAGCGGTTAACCATAAAAGATCAGGTGTTATTTTTCCCACTAATGACCCCTGGAATATATTTCCGATGAAAAGATTCCATCCATTATCTAAAAATATACAATACCAGTCCCATACATTCAAAAAATCCTCTAAATGTAGGCTATCTTTTCCATCAGATAGAGAAAAAAGAGAACTATACTTTTTTTCTTTATCATTATGATTATTTGACCTTTGATCATTTTTGTTTTCAGCAGATTCATTTTTTTGGTCATTATTGAATTGATGAGTCTCTCTAAAATTTTCAACATTATTTGGTAAAAAAGTAAACCAATGATGTTCATGGTATCCATATCCATGAACAGATTGATTTTTTCCATCGATAGATATTGTTCCCGAGAGCGTGGAATTTAAAATACTGTAATGACCAAAAGGACTTTTAGTATTATTAAGACCCGTGTTTGCAAAAATCCAATGCGGTTTGGCATTTGCATGATAATCAAGATCTGCGATAATAGTTTTTTCATCAAGATTTTTATCTTCAATATGTAAACGCCAATGAGGATATCTACCTATTACATAAGATGAGTTGTTAAATTGAATATTTACTCCTTCATCACTTTTAGTTTCGATTGCGCCAGGCCACCATATTTCGTTCCCACCATAACTACTATTTACAGCGTCATAAAGAGTAAAGAAAAATATATCACAAGTTCTCATTTTGTTGAAACTAACCATCAATGACCAGTTATTTAATTCACCAGATGAAGAGTCTAACATACCATTGAAATACCACCATTCTTGTGTGTCAAAATTTGTGTTATTATGAACACCTTCGTCAAATGATCCCAGCAAATTTTTATCAAAAAAAGGTGAAAAAGAGGTTAATAGGTCATTAATTATAGTGAATTTATCAGTTAAAAAATCTTTTTTGGGTTTATATTCAATGAACCGATTTAACTTTTCAGAATGATCTAGTTGACTGCTATTTTCTAAAAAAAAAGCAGTAGAGATATTTGTTCCAACAAACAAAAGTGAAACTAATAAAATTAATATCTTTTTAAATTCAATCATTTGCATTTCATTCTCCCTCTTAAATATTTAATATATAACATTTCATATTTATAAATATTTTTTGATATTATTTAACCCTATATTTGTTCAATATCTTGAATATTGCTTTATTTGGGATAGCAGAGTTCAGTCAATTATACCTACATACATCATTTATATTTTCTAAATCTAAAAACCTTGGATAACATAAGAAATGAAATCTATTTTTTTTCAAAAAATTCATATCGTGATCGTAAACTAATTTGGAACAAACTAGTCAAAATCAATGCGGTAAGATAAATACCTATTCCTAGAATAACGGTGGTCGATCCGATGATAAATGCGGATGCTAACGTTATTCGTTCAATGACAAAGAATTCATGATATTTTAATGCCTTTTTTCTTGAATATGATTCGAGGGACCAAAAGAAGAAGAGGTAAAATGAAATGAGAATTATG
>CAZFFN010000077.1:0-2694 GCA_964518165.1 uncultured Thermoplasmatales archaeon | reverse complement strand
TTAATTTTACTAAATTTTGAATGAAATAACAATGAAAATCCTGCGGCTTTACCGCAGGATTAGGTTTGCAATGTCAACGTCGAATGTCGATATCGGAATCGGATATTATTATTTAGGGCTATCTTTTACTTCTTTAAACAGTCTTTTATCATGAACAGCTATACTTTGTAATTTGTATCCAGAGAAGATGGTTTTTAGTTTTGTTTCCAAAAAGAACATATCAATTACACCTTCTGTCTTTTTATAGTTCAATCCTAATTTTTTGAATTTATCAAACAATATTAAATGCATCAATTCATGGGCAATCGTTATATCAGCTTCTTCGATATCTGTTTTTTTATTACTTCGCAAGTCAATAATATTAGGATATTCAAATTGTCCTTGTGGCCCATATAAAGTAATATAGCAAATATATTGATCTTTTATTTTAACATTGAAATCTCTTAAAATATTAAAAAATTCTTTTTCATTTCTTTTCCAATTTTTTCTTATTATTTCTTTTCTCTTTTTATAAACATTTTTATCATAAATATTATCCAACCTTTTATCTAATTCTTTTTTGAATAGTTTCTTATTCCCTTTTGTTGTTTGGTATAGTTTCTTATAAAATTTAGGTAATATAATAGGAAAATTATTATCAACAAACCATTGATATTCAGAATGAATATGTAATAATTTCTCTTTTTCTCTTTTTTTTGAATATATAAATTGTATCGTCATAGAACAAAATTCTTAAATTCTTTTATTTCGGCGACGGAAATACCCCGCTGTTTACAGCGCGGATGAAATCCGCCGAAAGAACTTGCCCGAAGGGATACCCTATCCTTTAGGGCAGGGTAGTTCATATTATTATTTTACTCTATTATTAAAATTTTGGCTATTTTGTGATTTAAAATTGTATAAAAAAATGGCCAAAGTAATTTCAGTTTATTCCCTTAGCCAATTCTTACTCAGAAAAATCCTGAATCTTGCAATTGCTTAGCAATAGATATAACCTCACCCGCAGGATTTTTCATTTTTGGAAAATTATCCCCAACTAATTTCCCAATTTCTTGGATATTTTTATCTCCCGTCATTTGACTTACGATGAACGCTCCAACTTCATTGAAAGTCAAAACACCCTTTGTCTGAAAAAATCCGATATAGCCATCAATGTCTTGCCTGATTTTAAACCGACAGTTTATTTTAGGCACAAATTTTTCATTCATTTTTGACCTCCTCGTTTTGTGGGATGAATTCGTCCGGAGCATACATACCGCCATCATAACGAGAGGCAGAACATCCGCCTCCGCAGAAATTATCGCACTCGCGACACTTGGCAGGCAACCATTTCAAAGATCTAAAATGAGCTAGGCGATTAGTCCATATTTCAATCAGCGGAGTCTCTAAAATGTTACCGTAACTCCCTTTGGCGATAGAACAGGAACGAACATTTCCCATGTGATCAATATGTCCAAAACCTGTACCTTGCCAACAACCAACCACAAAATTATGATATTTCTGAGGCAATAAACACAGAGGAAAAGCATCGCCAAAATTGGCTAAAATATCCAATTCTCTCCTAACTTTCTCTATCTGAGAAAAAACAATCAGGTAATCCTTAAGAGAAAGTTTGACTTTATCCCAGTCAGATTTTGCTCTACCGTAAGGAGTTAAGCGTCCCACATTTATTTCGTCTATATTGATACCGTTCCTTTTTAACCATTCGCAGGTCTCAAAAATAAATCGATGGTTATCTCTTGTTAAGGTATATAAAATAGAAATTCCCAATCCATAATCAATGCAGGACTTTATACCTTTCAGTGTTGCTTCAAATGAACCATCCACCCCTGTTATTTTCTCATGGATACTTTTTTTGCCATGTAATGAAATAGCACCGCAAACTATTCTATGTAATAGCATCTTTTTTACTACATCTTTGTTTATATGTGTGCCATTAGATACAAACGACAAAAAGAAACCAAGAGAATCTGCGTATTCTAATACTTCTTTCCAATAAGGGTAGATAAAAAATTCTCCGCCAAAAAACCTAACTTCAAAAACCTCTGCTTTGACAAGTTCGTCTAAAATAGATTTAACTTGATCCAACGAAGGATGCTCCATTCTTTTGCACTCTACTTCAGCGTTGAAACAAAATTCGCAGTTCAAATCACATACGGGTGTCACTTCAAAATTTACAGACAGGGGAGATTTTAATGCTATTAATTTGTTCATTTCATATCCTCCTAAAGATTTAGGAGAGTGAAAATCTACATTTCACTCTCCGCTCTATTCACTTACAACAACGACAGGTGCACTGGCCTCGACATTTCATCGAATGCAATTGCATCGGCTCTACTTTGGGATGAACTTCTTTCAAGACGCTAAACTTAGCCATAGTGGCTTCATTCTCTATTTTTATCTCTGTTTCCATAATTTTTTTCTCCTTTCTATTCAACGGATATCTCAAGATTGCTCTTCTTGGATAGCCTAATTTATCTACCAAACTTTTGATAAAAAAATTAGGCTATCCGAAATTTTCTATTCATTCCATATTCTATTAAAAAGGTTCTATTTTCTTTCTATCAAACCCAACAAACCTTGTCAATAGACATTGGTAATGCGCACATACATATTGCACTTTTCTCAAGAGATATACTAATCTAAGGGCATATGAAAGCCATGCCCAAATCAACAAAAGAAGAAAAATATAGG
>CAZFFN010000076.1:0-8336 GCA_964518165.1 uncultured Thermoplasmatales archaeon | reverse complement strand
GATTCATAGGAAATTGTTAAAAGATGGTGATTTATTGTCAATTTGAAGAATTTGACATAGTATAGTTCTATGACTTTCTGATAATCTGACAATGTCAAGATAATGTGTATTTTTTTAATAAGCATGTTTTTGCTTACAAGTTTTACAATCTTATCTACCGTGAATGTTGAAGCAAGTGGTAACACAATAACTGTTGATGATGAAGGAGATGGTGATTATACATCAATTCAGACTGCTGTAGATGCTGCATCAAGTGGCGATACAATATTGGTTTACAGTGGTGAATACGGTAGTGTGAATATTATTGAAAAGCAGATAATTTTAACAGGGTTATCTGAAGAACTTGGTTCTGGTAATGATGAGGGACGACCAATAGTAAATGCTAATGGAGGAGCAGAAGCTTTTCATCTTACTGAAGCAAGTAGTAGTACAATTGAAAATTTTAAAATTATTAATTCTGGCGCAGATGGAATATGGTTAAGCTCCTCTTCAGTATATATTCAAGATAATCTATTTCAAGGAAATAATGTAGGAATTGGATTTTTTGACAGCGCAGGTAGTTCAATTGAGAGAAATATCTTTACAAATAACGGATTTGGTGTAGCAATCTATATGATGGGTTCTGGTAGTAACAGTTTTGTGCACAACGATTTTATTGAAAGTGATGAATACCATGCTTTAGGAAATTCTGTTGATACTAATCAATGGGATGAGAATTATTGGGATGATTATTTAGGCGAAGATAATAACAATGATGGAATTGGAGATACACCATATGATATAGAGTCAGATGATTATGATAATTCTCCTTTAATGTCACCTTATAATTATAACGGTAATCTTCCTCCAGAAACTCCATCAGTTACTGGCACTCAATCAGGAAAAACGGGAAATGAATATACATATACTGCAAGTACAACAGATCCAGATGGAGATACTATTGAATATTACTTTGATTGGGATGATGGAACAAATTCTGGTTGGCAAAGCAGTAACAAAGCAAAACATACTTGGAATTCAGATGATACCTATACTGTTAAAGTAAAAGCAAAAGACTCTCATGGTTTAGAAAGCGATTGGGGCACACTTGAAGTTACAATGCCAAAAACATCCAATTCAATAATAGATATTCTTGAAAACATGTTAGACAACTTCGATTGGCCATTTCCAATGCTTAGAGTAATGCTATGGGGATTAGGAAAATAAAAAATAACATCTTTTTCTTTTTTTTCCAAATTATACTATTAACTTTTTTTACTGATTTTTTTTAAATAACTTACTAGTATCTAATGCCCACATCGGGATTCGAACCCGAGTAGAAGGCTCCGCAAGCCCTCAGGATATCCAAACTACCTCATGTGGGCAAATCTATTTTATTATATCAACCATTGCGACTTTTTCGAGTATTAGATCGCAATATTTGTCTTTTTTAACTGTATTAATTTCAGCTTTATTTATTCCAAACTTTTTAAGAGTATCACTGTTTCCTTTTAGAACTTTATCATTTCTAACAAAATTAAATTTCTTAATAAATTCATCAATAATTTTGTTATTCTTTTTTTCTGAAATTATCACAAAAGCAATTTTAGCATCACCTATTTTTACTCCCATTTTGGGAATAGCTTTTTTAAGTTGTCTTTCACCAGATGCATATAAAAGAATTTCCATTTCAAGAGAGTTACTTGTATTTGTCCTATTTTCAAAAGCTCTTTTTGCATGTTCAAGTGAAGATTTAAGATGATCTTTTCCATAGATTAGATCTGCATCAAACATCTGTATTATACAGTTATTATCTTTTGAAAACTCATTGATTTTTTTTAAAAATCCTTCAATGTTTTTTATTTTTCCTTCTGCTGCAAATATTAAGTCCATACTAAATCACTCTGTAAATTCAGATAACTCTTTATTCTGAGGTGTATTAGTATCACCTATTTGTTTTTTGATATTCTCTGCTATAACTTTACCGATAGTTTGAACTTCAGATAGTCTTTTAACTGGAACTCCTCTGAGTTCATTAATTGTTTTAAAACCAGCGTTATATAACGCTCTAGCACGAATTCTACCAATGCCCTTAAGTGAAACTAAGTTTAAAAGTTCTTTTTTAGAGCCATACTGCACACGTAAAAGTAAATCACTGATGTCAGACACACAATCAAAATTGTACATACGAGCAAATTCACGAGTGGCATGAAGAAGCCACTTGACCATTTCAACAATATTATGTATGTCACCTGGTCCAACATTATATCTATCAACTATTACATCCTCGCTTTGTTCATTTATCCAGTCCAGAACTAAAAAAGCAGTTTTAAGATCACTTAAAAACCATTCATAATCATCAGAAACACTATCTGGCTTTGAAATTAAAAACTCACCTGCATGCATATCTGCTTTTTCTTCAACCCAAGAATCAGATTTACGAAGATAAAGCGATCGAACGTCAGGGGTGGAACAGACTGTATGTAAGAAAGAAAGTTCTGATGTTTCTTTTTCACATGATGCTTCCAAACATTTTTTAATTTCAAGGGCAGAAAGCGGATCAATATATAGGCTGCTAGTTCTAGTTCCAAAAAGACTAGGCATATACTGATCTTCATTTATAACTTCGACAAATCCGTTATCAATTAAAAAATCAAGTGCTTCATCTATTTGATCTTTAAGAGTATAAATTTCTGATTGATGAGAATAAAAAGTACTATCTATAAAATTATAAACTCCTGCTTTGCTATCTATAAATCCTGTTGCAATACTAGATAAAAGATGCATTCTAAGAGCGGCTTGGCTGCCTAGTTTAGAATAAATTGGTTCAGTATCACCAAGTATATAGTTTTCATAAATCATCATGCTTTTTCTTCGGTTTTTAGCAATGCTAATTGCTTCACCAAATTTATCATAACGGGGTCTTCCTGCTCGTCCAGCTTGCTGTTTATATTCAAGAATGGGTATAGGATTCATACCAAAATTTGGATCATACCGCCAGAGATCACGAATTATTACACGCTGAGCAGGGATATTTACACCAGCAGCCAGAGTAGGTGTTGCAACAATACATTTAATCAGGCGTTTTTTGAAATTATTTTCAATAAACCTTCTATGAATGCTAGATAGACCAGCGTTATGAAAAGAAACACCCCGCTTGATACAAAAGAACAATTTTTTATCAACAGAAGTTAGCTCAGGTAGACTTTTCTTAAGTTTTTCAAGGAGAATCTCAATTTTTTCTTTTTCCTTTTTCGTTAATTTCTTATTAACAACTCTAGCTAGTCTATTTGCAACTGAAACTGTTGAACGACGAGTATTTACAAAAACTAGAACCTGTCCATCATCTTTAATAGAATGCTCCACTAAAAGTTCCACTGGTTTTTTTTCAGAACCATTAATTTGCTCTATTTTCCCATCATCAAATTTTACAACATCAGAATAAAAAACACCCTCTCTGAGTGGCACAGGCCGCCAGTCAGATTCTATTAATTTACCATCAAGCCAGATTGATAGATCAATAGCGTTACTGATAGTTGCTGAAAGAGCAATAATTTGAGTTTTAGGGTTTAATGCTTTAAACCGAGAAATTATTACTTCTAAAGTAGGGCCCCGAGTTGGGTCATGAATAAGGTGAATCTCATCAATTACAAGGACTTTTACATCATTAACCCAAGAAACTTTATGTCGTAAAAGAGAATCAGCTTTTTCAGAAGTACAAACTATTATATCATATCTACCTAGACGTGGGTCAGAATCATCCAAATCCCCAGTTGAAATACCGACTTTAAACCCTAGTTTTTCAAAAATTTTTAGTTCTTCATATTTTTCACGGGCAAGAGCCTTAAGTGGTACAACATAAAGAGCTTTACCCGGTTCCTGGATTAATCTATTAACAATTGAGATATAAGCAATAAGGCTTTTTCCACTAGCTGTTGGAATTGATATTACAAGATTTTTTCCTTTGAGTGCTAATGGTAATGCTTTTTCTTGAGGGGGATAAAGATCAGTTATCCCCTGTTTTTCAATAATTTCAACAATGTTTTTGTCAAGTTTAAGTTTACTAATTTTCATTTTTTCAAGAGTCGTAATAAAAAAACAGGTTAATAAAACAAAAGGGCAAAAATCAACCAAAAATATTAAGAAATAGTTATAACATCGGTTAAACTTAAAAAACATAAGACTTATTTATGTTAATTGAATAAAAGATTTTGTTAGGTTTGATAAAATGGGCCGAAGACAAACAATGCAGGAAAAGTACAAACAGCAAATGAAAGCATTTCGTAAGAAAAAAATGAAGCAAGATAATACACCTTTTTTACCACCAAATGAAAATGTGTATGTGATGGATTCATTAAATCCAACTAAAAAAATGAAGGCAGAAGTTGTAAAAACAAAAACAAAGCAACATAGAGAGATAATCACACAGCTTGCTTGTCCAGAATGTGGAAACCCTATGGAATGGGATTCCAACTGGGAAGCATTTATCTGCCAGAAACATGGAAAAAAAGGGATATATGAAATAGTTGATTCTGATTAAAAAGGTGTAAACTGTGGCTGAAGAAAAAGTTGGTAGTGTAAAACATTTTTTTACAAATATCAATGTAGCGGCTATAGAGATAAAAAATGGAGAACTTAAAATAGGAGATACTATTCACATTGTTGGAGCGCATACTGATTTTGAGCAAGTTGTGAAAAGTATGCAAATTTATAATGACTCTGTTGAAAAAGTTAAACCCGGAGATGAAGTGGGCATCAAGGTAAAAAACAGAGTTAGAGAAAATGATGTAGTTTATAAGATTGATGGGGAATAAAAAAAATGAAAGAATTAGCAGAAGTAAGAACATTAAAAGTAAACAGATATCTAATAATTGACGATGAGCCGTGTAAAATCAAAAGTATTTCTACTTCAAAACCAGGAAAACACGGAGAAGCAAAAGCAAGAATTGAAGCAGTCGGTGTTTTTGATGGGCAAAAAAGAAGTATTGTAAAACCAGTAACTCATAAAGTAGGCGTACCAATTATTGATAAGAGAAATGCTCAAGTGGTAGCATTGATGGGCGATAACGTTCAACTTATGGATATGGAAACATATGAGACTTTTGAAATGCCAATAACTGATGAATACAAGGGTAAACTTGAACCCGGAAGTGAAGTTTCATATCTTATAGCACTTGGTAGAAAGAAGATTACTAGGGCATAATATACTTATTTCTCTTATTATTTGTTTTTTCTTTTTTTGCCTAATTACTTTTTTGCCTATTTTTCACGATGTCAATCTAACGCCAAATCTTTTTATATAATTAAATCCAAAGTATATCGTAATAAGGTTCCTGGGAGGAATCCTTTAACTGGTAAGGAAAAAAATTGAATGGAGGTGTAAAAAATATGATAGATGTTAGCCGAATAAAAACTGTTTTTGATGATAAAGAGGACATTTCTAGTAAATTACTAAAACTTTAATTAAAACCAAAAAAATAATTTTTTTATTTTTTTTATTTTTAGCTTTAAAATAAATGTAGATTTTACTCCGATATCTTTAAATTAAGTTTTTTGTTTAATACTTTTGGGATGCTGATGATTGAGATCAATAACTTAACTAAGATTTTTAAAGTTAAATCTACTCAAAAACATACAAGATATGATTTTATTACTGCAGTAGATCACATAAACTTGAATATTAAGAAGGGTGAAATTTTCGGAATCATTGGGCCAAATGGTGCAGGAAAAACTACAATTTCAAAAATTCTTTCAACTCTCATCATCCCAGATGAAGGTACTGTTTTTATAAAAAATTTAGATGTATTAAAAAATCCAGATAACGTAAAAAGCACAATAGGGCTTCTTGCTGGTGAATATTCACGCTCATTATATTGGAGATTGAGCGGTTATAGAAATCTTCATTTTTTTGCAAAACTTAGAGGCATAAAAAACCCAAAAAAAAGAATAAACGAACTATTTGAAACACTTAATCTGATGGATAAGAAAAACGAGCTAGTTATGAAATACTCAACTGGTATGAAACATAAACTTGCACTTGCTGCTGGATTATTACACGATCCGGAGGTTCTATTTCTTGATGAGCCATTAACTGGAATGGATCCAGTGACTGCAAAGGAAATTAAAAATCTTGTAAAAAATAAATTTAGTGATAAAACCATTATTTGGGCATCTCATAATCTTTATGAAATAGAAGAGATGTGCGATAGAATTGCTCTTCTAAATCATGGTAAAATTCTTTTAAGAGGAGAACCTGAAAACCTGAAAAAAAATAGTTGGGACCATACGAGGATAATAATAGAATCGGATAATTCTGAATTTTTTTCAAAATATAATGCTAAAATAATTAATAATGGTCTAGTAGAAATCAAAACAAGAGATGTAAATAAAACAGTAAAAGAAGTAATTATTTCAGCAGAAAAAAACAATATCAAAATTTTAGACATCAAATGTATTAAACCTTCATTAGAAGAAATTTTTATTGAGGGGGTAAAAAAGGATGTTTGATGAAATAAAAAAGATACCGTATTTTACTGCTAGGAATTTTAGGATGCTTTACACCTATAAATTGGCATTATTTGCTTCAGTCATAAGTGTTGTATTCAATCTTTTTTATATGATATTATTTGGTGGTATGTTTGGAATAACAAATCCAGAAAGTATTTCTCAATATCAAGGTAATTTCATTTCATATATACTAGTAGGTTCAATTGGATGGAGTTTTTTATGGAGTATACTTACTGCTACTTCTGGGGCGCTAACTGAAGAAATGAGGCTCGGGCCATTTGAATCAATACTATTGACTCCAACAAAAATAAGAACATTGATGTTTTCCTATTCATTGTATGGGTGTGTAATAGGTCTTATTGTAATGTCATTATTGACTTTGATTGGGTTTTTGTTGTTTGGGATATCTGTTTTTGCTAATACAACAATATATACCTTGCTAATATTTTTTCTATCAATAGTTATGATGCTTGGTTTTGGGATGATTTTTGGTGGTCTTACAATATGGCTTAAAAATATTGGACTAACCGTTGATTTACTTAGAGACATAGCAACTTTCTTTTGTGGTGTATATTTTCCAGTAGCAGTTATACCCGAGGTTTTTCAACCTATCGCAAGATATATTCCATTTTATTATTCAATAGAGGGTTTAAGATTATCTCTTTTAGAGGGTACTACCGTATCTGAAATTATGAACTATGTATTTATTTTGGTTATTTTATCGATAGTTATTGTATTTATTGGATTAGTAGTTTTAAGAATAGGTTTAAATAAGGCAAAGAAAGATGGTTCTCTAGCTTATTACTAAATATTTAAATTCCTTTTTATAACCATTATTATGAAAAATACTATTAAAGTATTTTTGTTACAAGAAAAATGTTAAGATATGTCTATTCCCAATTATTTTGCTGATGCAGATGCAAATTTTGATGATGCTGATTTTGTAATATTTGGAGTTTTATATGATAAAACTTCTACTTTTAGAAAAGGATCAAAGAAGGGACCATTAGAAATAAGAAAAGCCAGCTGGAATTTTGAAACCTATAATTTTTTTAATGATGTAGATGTAAAAGATATCAAGATACATGACTATGGTGATTTAGATCTTTTAGACTTAACGCCTGCTGAAATGGTTGAAAAAGTAAAGAATTTTACAAATAGATTAATTGAAGAAGGTAAATTTCCAATAGCTCTTGGTGGAGAACATTCCATTACCTCAGGAATTGTTTCTTCTTTTTCAAAAGATATAGCTGTAATATCTCTTGATGCACATATGGATTTTAGAGATATCTATGAAAATGAGAATTTTAATCATGCATGTGTAATGAAAAGAGTATTAGATCATATTGATATCAAAAATATTGCAATTTTAGGTGTAAGATCTGCTGAAAAAGAAGAATATATCGATGCTAAGAATAAAGGCCTTTTTTTCATTGACTCATTTGAAATAAAAAATAAAGGAGTTAAAGGAGCAATAGATAAAACAAAAAATTACCTAAAAGATAAAGACATCTATTTAACAATAGACATAGATGTAATTGATCCGGCATATGCTCCGGGTACAGGTACTCCAGAGCCATTTGGCATTACTCCTTTTGATGTAAAAGAAGTTATTGAAAGTTTTTCAGATAAAATAGTTGGTTTTGATATAGTTGAAGTAAATCCTGAATATGATCATGGGCAAACAGCGGTTCTTTCTTGTAAACTTCTAAGAAATGTTATTGAGTCAGTATATAAATCTATAAAAAAGGGGCATTGGGACAAAATTCCGTAATTAGTCTTTCAATATGATTACATACGCTCTTCTACCCCGGTATTTTTTAGGAGCATCCACCTTAGCAGAATTACCA
>CAZFFN010000075.1:0-12172 GCA_964518165.1 uncultured Thermoplasmatales archaeon | reverse complement strand
ATATAAAAAAAATAAAAAAGAAAGATGAGAAAGATATATTTTGAAAATAAATGGAAAAAACATATAGATATATACTATATATATTTAGAGGGTGATAATGTTATAGGTTCTTATATAGTAGAAATGAATAAAAATAATGTTATATTGAAAGATTTTTATATTCAACCGAATTATAGATTACAAAAATACTCTATTATTTTATTAAGAGAGTTTTTATTAAAGTATCAAAATATAGATAAATTAGTATGTGTTGAAAAGGATAATTGGTTTTTAAGTGTATATGAAAAATATGGGTTTGAATTTGATAGGTGGGCTTCGAATGATAATGGTGTGATGGATCAGAAAAAGTTATGGTTAAAAAAATCAAAAGATAATTAAAAATACTATATACAAAAAAAAACAGATAGATATGCCAGCAGGAAGACCGAAAAAATTAGGTGTAAGACAAGAGAAACTCAAAAAAGAAGAATTTCTAGAAGTACTAAGAATGAAATTAGGTATAATTTCAACAGCATTAAAACAGGTGAACATAACCCGTTGGTACTATGATAGATGGATTAAAGAAGATTTAGATTTTAAAGAAAAAGTTGAAAACATAACAGAAACAACACTGGATTTTGTAGAAAGTAAATTATTTGATCTTATAAATCGAGGAGATAAAACCGCTATTATATTTTACTTAAAATGTAAGGGAAAAGATAGGGGTTATATTGAAAGACAATCCATAGAAAATATACATAAAAACGGAGATATAGAATTTTTCTTTGGTGGAGAAAAAGAAAATATAAAATGATAATAAATGGTCTTATATTACACAAAGGACAAGAGAGATTAAAAAATGAGATTATAAATAGTGATTGTAAATTTTATATTATCAACGCATCACGACAAAGTGGAAAAACAACATTACTGGAACAATTATTATTATATTATGCTTTAAATTTTGATAATCAAACTATTCTTTTTGTGGCCCCTATTTACTCTAATACAAAAAAATCATTTACAACTCTATTAAATAATTTACTTGAAAGTGGTGTTATAAAGGATTTTAGTAGGGCAGATCAACAGATTTTTTTTATAAATGGATCATCTATCCATTTCCGTTCAGCATCGAATTATGATAATATAAGGGGTGGGAGTTATGAATATGTTTTTATAGATGAGTTTGCTTTTATAAATCCCGATGCCTGGACCGAGGTTATAAGACAGACCATGGCGGTAAAGGGAAAGAAAGCATTTTTATCATCAACACCAAAAGGAAAAAATTTATTCTATGAATTAGCGATGCGAGGACAGAGTGAAGATCATAAATTATATAAGTATCTATATATGAATTATTTAGATAATCCTTTTTATGATTTACAGGAGATAGAAGATGCGAGGAATAATTTACCTGATAGTGTGTTCCGTCAGGAGTATTTAGCCGAATTTATTGATGATGGTGGTAGTGTATTTACAAATTTAAAATCTTTATCAATTATAGATAGGTGGGGTGAGCCAGATTTAAATACAAATTATTTCGCAGGTTTAGATTTAGGGAAACAGGTCGATTACACCGTACTAACAATTATGGACGAATACAATAATGTAGTTTTTATTTATAGAGATAATAATAAACCATGGAATATAATTGTGAATAATGTAGTTGAGATTCTAAGAAAATGGAAACCCTTATGTTTTATTGAAGTCAATAGTATAGGTGATCCTATATATGAGCAGATTAAAAAATTATATAAGGATGTTAGACCTTTTATAACAACAAGTAGGAGTAAGGAGGATATTATTGAAAATTTAATATATGCTTTCAATAAAGAGGATATAAAATTACCGAGTAGGGAATTATTTGAGTATTTATATAATGAATTAAGTATATTTACTTTTGAATATAATAGATCGACAAGGAATATAAAGTATAACGCCCCCCTGGGTTTTCATGATGATTGTGTAATGAGTTTAGCAATATGTTATTTTGCGAGGTTGAATATAAAAAAGAATAAAGTGCATTTATTTTAAAACTATATATATACACGTATAAAAAAAAACTGAAAATTTATGGCAAGGTTAAAAAAAGATAAATTGATTGAAGAATTGAAAAAATCGAATCAAGAAATAGATGAAAATATGACATATAATGAATTATATAAATTATATAATAATTCAAAAGATGAAGAATACGAAACATCAGAAGTGGATTTATCAGATGAAGAATCGATAGAAAATTTACCACCAAAAGAAAAAGATAAGAAATTGATAATAAGAAGTATTATTGAATTTTTACCAAGTATCGGCGGTAGAAAAAGAGGTAGAGGAACTTATGATGAAACAAAAAAAATGTTTGAATTACATAATGCTTATTTTCATACCTTAGATAGCCCGAATTGTGGTCCATGTATAGATAGAGTATATAATAGATTATTAAAAATTTATAATGAAAATAAATGATTACATTAAATTTAGAAAATAATAAATATAAATTACCAGAGAGTTTCTATGAAATGACTTTCGAGCAGTATGAAAAAATACAATTTTTGGATCATACAGAAGATTTCATAAAATATAGGATAAATATAATTCACGCTTTAACTGGAATACCGAAAGATGATCTATTGAGAATAAAGATAAGTGATTTGGACCAGGTTTTATCTAAATTAAATTATTTATTAGATGACACCAGTTTAAAATACTTAAATGAAATTGAAATTGAAGGGAAAAAATATAAATTTTGTGAAAATTTCAAAAATGAAAATTTCGCTTTTCTAATGGATATGGAAACTTGGACAAAAGATGAAACATCCGTGAAGAATAATTTATCATATATCATGGCATCGATTTATAGACCTATTGAAAATGGAAATATTAAAAATTATGAATTTAATAATATAAAAGAATTACATGAAAGAGTGGATTTATTTAAAAAACATATGAAGGCTATACATATATTAAGTGCTATGTTTTTTTTTACCGGTTTAAAAATAAAATCATTAGAGAAAATAAAGGACTATATATTAGTAGAGATGAAAAGTCGGTACAAGAAAAAAGATTATCAGAAGGTGATGAATTTATTAAAGACAAACAAGAATTATTCAGTGAAAAATGGGGTTGGTTCAAATTGATATATGATATAACAAATGGAGTACCGAGTGAAATGGAATTACTATATAATAAACCATATCAATATGTATTAAATTTTGTATCTTTTTCATTACAAAATAATAAGATGATAAATGCCAGATAATTTAGAATTAAAATTGAGAGTTGATGATGGACAATCAACAAAAACTTTATTAGGATTAGAAACAAAACTAACCTCTTTAAAACAAAAAATAAAAGAGGTTGGTATTGGTAGTAGTGAGTTTAAGAAACTTTCCACAGAGATAAGAAAAACTGAAAGTGAAGTTAAAAATCTAAATAAATCTTTTGAGGGGTTAGATAAGGAAGCGATGGCGGGTGAATTTGGAAAACTCGCAGGTGGTATTACTGCAGCATTTACAGGTATAGCAGCAATCGCAGGTGATGCGAATGAAGAGTTTGAAAAAACAATAGCCACCATCGCAAAAGGTATGGCCGTGGCACAGGGGTTTAAAGGTGCAGCCGAAGCGGTTATAGCGATTACTAAATTATGGAAAATAGCACAGGCAACATTAAATGCAGTGATGGCTGCTAATCCTATACTGGCAATCATTACAGCGATAGTGGCCCTTATAGCGATTATAGGTAGTTTAGTTTGGTGGTTAGGAAGTTTAGAAACACAAGAGGAAAAAAACATCAAAGCAAATGAATCGTGGAAAGAAAGTATAAAGGAAATAAATAAAATTACTGACGACTGGGTATATAATTTAAAATTGATTGGTTTAAAATATGATGAATTGACTGGTAAAATTGATAAAACAACCGCTGATCAAAAGAATATACAGGCGAAGGCTTATAAAGAAATGAGTGATCTTGGAGAAAAATATACACAAGATAGTATAAAAATCAAAGAAGAATATGATAAATGGTTAGAGGAAAATGAAGGAGCATCTTATGAAGTAAGAGCACAGAAATATAAAGAATACCAACAAATACAAAATAAATTAAGAAAAGATTATGAAAACACACATAAACTAATAGCAAAGACAGCAAATGAGGAAATTATAAATTTAGAAGAAGATAAAAATAAAGAAATTGAAGAAGATAATAAAAAATCACAAGAAAAAAGATTAAAAGATTTAGAGGATTTTAAGAAAAAAGAATTGGAAATTGTTAAAAGAGAAAGTAATTTAATTTTAAATGAAACAATAAGAAATACTGATAAGTATATAAATAATGAAGAAGGTAGAAAAAAAGCAATTTTAGATATAGCAAATGAAAGAATAAAAGGTTTGATGATAGAACAATCCCTGATGAACGAATTAGGAGAGGAAGGTTTAGAAAGATCAAAAGAGATTGATGATGAAATTAAACAAATAAAAGCAGATACAAACAAAGCAATTGATGAAAATGAACTAACATCATTACAATTTAGAAATGATTTAGAAATGAGATACTATGAATTGAGTATCAGAGGTTTAGAAAATTATGGAGAATTATGGTATGAAAAAAAGAAAGAGCAATTAGAAAATGAATTAGATTTGATTAAAGAAAAATATGGGGAGGAAAGTGATGAATACAAAGAACATTTATTAAAAATGGAAGAATTGAAAACCGAAGGTGATGAATATAAGAAAGAAAAAGATTTAGAAAATTGGGAAACAGAATATGAAAATACTATAAGTAGATATGAAAGTATTTTACATTTAGATAAAAAATTCTTTGACGATCAGCGAGATGCTTTAAAGGACGCATTGGATAAAAAACTAATTACAAATGAAGAATATTTAAAAAAGAAAAAGGAATTAGATGGATTAGAAATTGAAAGTGAAAGAGCAAAACTGGCGGCAGTTGCTGATGTTATGGGTCAATCATCGAAATTATTTGGAGAACACACCGCAGCACACAAAGTTTTAGCATCAACACAAGCTGCTATAAATACTTTTCTTTCAGCATCAAACGCTTATAATGCTCTTTCAGGAATACCAGTGGTGGGTCCTGTTCTCGCAGCAATAGCAGCAGCAACCGCCGTAGCATCAGGATTGGCTCAGGTGGCAAAGATAAACGCAGTTGATGTTCCTTCATATGGAAGGGGTGGTATATTACAAGGACCATCACACTCACAGGGTGGTATTTTAACAAATTATGGAGAATTGGAAGGAAATGAAGGAGTTATAAATTCAATAGCGATGAGTAATCCAGCGGGTGTAAATTTAGCAGCCGCTGCGAATAGAATTGGTGGTGGTGTAGATTTTTCACAAGGAGACGGCACTATTTCCTTATCCTCTGAAACTATATCACAAATAGTAAATGGATTTAATGATAAAGAAGTTTATGTGGTTGAGAGTGAAATTACAGGAAAACAAACTGAAGTTAGGGAAATTAAAGAAATTTCCACTTTATTTTAAAACTATATACAAAAAATAAGAATTATTTATGAAACTAATAAATTTAGTTATAGACGAAGAATTAGATTTTTCTAATGATGGAGTACATACTATATCCCTGGTAGAAAATCCAGCAATACAGGAAAAAGCATACTATTTTTCAAGTATAGATAAAAATGAAATAAAATTTAATGATGAAATGGGTTATATCATATCACCTATATTAATACCAGATAAAAAGATTTTAAGAGAAGATAATGGAGATTATTATGAAGTGGTTATGAATAAAGAAACCATAAGAAAGATAAGTGAGAGTTTTATGTTAAATGGATACATGAATAATTTTAATATTGAACATGGACAATATACATCAAAAGCAAAAATGATATATAATTGGATAGTTGATCATAAAGAAGATAAAATAAACACTTTATATGGTTATGATTTACCAGTAGGATCCTGGGTATGTATGATAAAATTATTAGATGATAAATTAAAAGATATGTTTAAATCAGGAACATTAAATGGATTAAGTATCGAGGGGTATTTTACTGAAAAAATACTAAATTCTATGGTGGAAAAAAACGAGAATAAAAATAAACTATATACAAAAAATAAACAAATGGAAATGACAAAATTATCACAAATGTTGAAAGATATTCAAAAATCATTACAATTAAAATATAATGAAGATTTGAAAAAGAAAGAAACTTTTGGAAATCAATTTTTAAATGATGGTGAAACTATGATATACTATGATGGAGAAACTATTGATTTAGGTACTGAATTACTTACATGGGATGAAGAAACAGAAACTTTTAATCCTTTACCATCAGGAGAATATATTTTAGAAAATGGAATAAAATTGATTGTAGATGAAAGTGGAATAGTACAGGAAATAGTTGAAGCAGAAGTAGAAGCAGAAGCAGAAGTGGAAGCAGAAGATGAAAACCCTGAAACTGAAACAGAAGGTGAAGTAGAATCAGTCGAAGATGAGATAGAAAATGTTGATAAATTTATTGATGAAATTAAAGAAGCAGTTGAACATATTAAAGAAATTGTGAAGGTCAATGATGAAAAGTTTTCTAAAAAGTTCGCAGAGATTGATAAAAAAATTGACGAGATTAAAAAATCACCCGCTGTTGAATTAAAAGAAGTTCCAAAAACTAAAATAGAAATTAGTTATTTGGATAGATTATGCAAAAATGTTAAATAAATTTTTAACATAAAAAAAAATGAAACAAAATGAGAGAATATAATTTTGATTTAATAGTTAGTGCTTTACCAGAATATAAAAACCAGAATACGGAATATATTAAGAAAGCAATTTTTGGAGCGAGAACTATATTAGGTCCATCTAAAAATGGAACTGATGGTGTAAGCATTCTAACAGGACAAAAACACGATTGTTATTTGAATAGAATTGAAAATAACATCTTTTTTCAAGATGGTTCTGATAATTGTGTAAGGAGTGTAAGTGGAAATACTACACACGATCAGGAAGAAGTAGAAGTTAAATCTATTAAAATTAGTGAAAATTTATGCCCTAAGATTTATTGGGATAAATGGCAATCACAATTGATGATAAGTGGAGCAATGGCAGGTTCAAGTCCAACTGATTTTCCTTTTAGTGATTTTATATATCAATATAAAATGGAAAGTATTCAGGCTGAAATTGAAAAACTTTTTTGGCAAGGTGATACTGCATCAGGATCAGGAAACCTGGCTTATGCTGATGGTTTAATTCAGTTTTTAAGTGGTAAAACCACTAACTATCAAGCATTACCATCAACAGGCACCACATCTTTAACAAATGTTATAGAAAGAGTAGATGATCTAATCGTAAATCAGTATGCTGCAACCGCTCATAGATCAGATAATACACTTTATATGAGTATTACAAACTTTTTAATCTTTATCCAAGCATTAAAAACTGCAAATTTATATCATTATAATCCAAATGATGAGATGAATTTAACTTATAGATATGGTAATGTTTTAGTGGTTGGTACTGATGGATTACAGGATGTGGATTCTATGTATTTATTCCCAAGAGTATATGCATATCTGGTGACTGATTTAATTGATGAGATGGATAATATGAGTATATTAGTAAATCCATTTGAAGAAAACAGAATTCAATTTGACGTTAGATTTAAATTTGGTGTAGGTTCTGGTGATCCAGCAGTCTTTACTCACAATAATTCAGCACTTTAATACTGAATAAAAAATAAAACAGATAAAAATGGCATGTATAAATATAAGTGGATATAATGATGTTTGTGATGAAAGTTATGGTGGTATAAAAAAAGTTGCCATCTTTGAACATAAAGGTTTAAAGTTTTCCGATGCGACTATCACATCAGGGCAGATTACAGAATTAGATTTGGAGGATGGATATAGTGGATATACCTATGACTTTTTAAAAGATAATTCTAATTTTACTGATGCGGATATTGGTGATGGAATTTTAGCAAGTGTAGCATCACAACCAACCATTACTTTAATGTTTAGGAAATGGTCTCAAACATTAAGAAATGAAGTAGAAGAATTGAAAAAGGGTTATTTAGCCGTAATCATCCAAGATAGAAATGATAATTATTGGTGTTTTGGAAAAGATGAAGGATTACAGGTTGTAGCAGGAACAGGGGCGCAATCAGGAAATCTTCATGAGGATTTAAATGGATACACCCTAACAATTCAAGGAAAAGAAAAAGCGAAGGCGTATGGTATTGATATAGGTGCGACTTCGGATGTGGATGATAAAATTTTAGCGCTTTTTGGTTTTTAATTTTCATAACATTATTTTTTTTTTTTATTATTAAGAGCCCTTTAATTAGGGCTCTTTTTTTTTAATAAAAAATGATTAAATTAAAATACTATATACAATCATAATATATACAAATTAGATACAAAAACAAACAATTTGATATGAGTATAAGGTTAGAATACAACAAATCATCAACACAAAGGTTCATTACAACATTATCAGAAAAAATGGAAGGTACAATATGTTCAGGTCAAACATATTATTTTATTTTTGAGAATAAACAAACAGATAATTTAATAGAGGTAGAATTATTAGATATATCATCTTATCCATGTAGATATAACATTTTTGATGTATATACAGATATAAATGGTACTCAATCAAATACAATTAAATTTACAGATCAGGGTTGGTTTAATTATGAAATATATTCTAATAGTGGAAAAACCACTCTTTTAGAAATAGGTGAGTGTTATATAAATAATCCTTCAAACCCCGATCATTCTTATTATGATATAGATATAAATAAAACAACATATTAAAAAATTAAAAAAAATTATGGATAAACAAATAAAAGATGATAAGTATAACTTTTCTATTATATCATCAAAAACTTTAAAAGATTATTTAGAAAGTATAAATGATAGTGAGAATTTTTTAATTCATCAAGAAAGAGGAAAGGATTGGATAAGTTTTGGAACAAGAAACAATGATTATCTATTATATGAATTAGATTTATATAGGAATTCAGGTTTTCATAAATCAATTATAAATACAAAAGTGAATATGATAGTTGGAGATGAGTTCGACCAAGTAGGAGAATGGAGTGAAAGGACTGAAAGTTTTTTAAATAATGTAAATCCATATGAAAATATGAGAGAACTATTTTATAAACTATCATTAGATTTTGAAGTATGTGGTATGTCTTATATTAAAATCGTGTGGAGTAGAGATGGAAAGTATATATCAAATTTATATCACACTGACGCAACAAAAATTCTATGGGAAAAGAAAGATGATAATGGTAATATAAATGGTTATTATTACTCTAATGATTGGAAAAATACAAGAAAAGATGAAAACAAACCAGTATATTATCCGATTTATAATCCTGATAATGTTATAAAAATTAAAGATGATAGAAAAGTTATAGTAGAACCTATACAAATTTTTCCTATCATTAAATATGATATAGGTATGGATTATTATACCTTACAATCATATATGTCATCTTCAAATTGGATTGAAATGGATATAGAGATAGGAAAGTTCCATCTTCAAAATCTTAAAAATGGTTTCGCCCCTATGTTATGGGTAGATTTTCCACAGGATCCACCAGGGGATGATGAAAGAAAATCTATTGAGAATAAAATAATAAGTAAATTTTCAGGCACAGAAGGACAAAAACTAATCACAACATATCATCCAGCAGGTGATGAAAATAAACCAGAGATTACTATATTTCCAACATCAGATTTAGATAAACAATATAAAGAATTAAATGAAAATGTATTACAACATATTTTATCATCACATCAGGTGACTAATGAAAATTTAGTAGGTATATCAACCCCTGGTAAATTATCAAATGATAATGAATATATATCTTCTTATAAAATCTATCTTAGTTCAGTTGTTAAAAAAGAGCAAGAAATTTTATTAGCAGGTTTAAATAAGATTTTATCTTATAACGGCATGAATGATATAAGAATCACAAATAATATTCCTATTGATAAAGATTTAGGTGAGAATGTATTAAAAGAAATTTTAACAATAAATGAATTGAGAGATCTGGCTGGTTTTTCAAAAGAACCAGATGAAAATGAATATGTAGATTATTCTGGATGTGAGGTAGATTATGATGGGAAAAAATATACTATGAGTTCCGAGCATATAAACAGAAAATTCGGTATGCCATCAGGAAAAGATAATATATTATATATATGGAAAACAAATAATAATGATAAAGCGTGTCCGATATGTAAATCTTTTAATAATCAAATAAAAACATTAAAAGAATGGAAAGATACTGCTATACCTGGATTAAAAGCACCTAATGGTATATATAATAATGGATATGATTATGGAACATATTGTACTGATAAGTGTAAATGTTCTTTGGTAAAAATAAATTAGAAAAATTATGGCAAAAAATATAGTATATTTTATTACAATAGATGTATTGAAAAAAAATACAATTATAGATAATAACATTGAGCAGCGTTTAATATATCCCGCTTTATATGAGGCACAGGAGATAGAATTACAGGAAATTTTAGGTACAGATTTATATGTATCATTACAAAATAAGATAAGTGGATCAACATTATCAGGAGATTATAAAACTTTGGTTGATAATTATATTTTTGATTTTCTATTGAATACAACTATGGTTAGATTATTACCTAATATATCGACAAAAATTAAAAACTCTGGTTTCGTACAAGAAACAGGGCAACAATCCTCTTATGGAGCAGATAAGTTTTATTATAATGAAATGAAAAATAAATATAGAGATTTAAGTGAGCATTATTCTAATTTATTAAAAAAACATCTATATAATAATTCATCAAAATATAGTGAATATACCAGTACAACATGTGATAAAATAACACCAAATAGAAATGATAGTTATTTTTCAGGTATGGTATTATAAAAAAAGAATATACTTATGGATCTTTTAATTTTTATTTTAATATGTTATGGTTTAACTAATATAATTGTAAATGAAGTGATTTTTATGAAATTGATAGATAAATTGAAAAGATTTACCTTCATTTATAATCTTTTAACATGTCCAGTTTGTTTGGGGTTTTGGTTAGGTATGTTGTTTTTTATAATTTTACAACCTTTTTCCTATACTTTTATTGTTTTTGATATGATTATGGGTGGATTTTTAATTAGTGGAGTGAATAATATAATAGAATTGATAAAAAATAGAATAAATTATGGCGAATAAAACATTTTTACAAGTTATAGATACATTAGAACAGGTAGTTTTAACAGGAACATCATATTTTAATGATTTTGGTTGGGGTAATATATGGGATTTGAGTAGAAAAAGTGAAGTTTCTTATCCTCTATTTTGGATAGATGATACTATCAATCCTCATATTTATAAAAATGGTATATTTATTTATAAATTTGACTTATGGTTTTGTGATAAAAGACTAACAGATGGATCAAATGATAAAGAAATTTTCAGTAATTTAGATGCGGCTGCGATCGATATGGTAAATGCACTGAAAAATAAAGATGATGATTATGGATTTTTCTTTTCTAAAAACCTAACCGAACAAATAAATTTACAACATTACCCATCAATCTTTAATGATAAAGTAAATGGTGTTAAGATGACGGTAGAATTGAAAGTACCTGATAAAGGATCTATATGTGAGAATATATTTTCAACCATTAGAGCAAATACAGGTTGTTATACATCACCTATTACTATTGGTGGAACATCAGGGACTTCAGGAACATCAGGGACTTCAGGAACATCAGGTTCATCAGGGAGTTCAGGTACATCAGGTACATCAGGAACTTCAGGAGTAGATGGAACATCAGGTTCATCAGGAACATCTGGTTCAAGTGGTTCATCAGGTTCATCAGGAACTTCTGGTTCAAGTGGTTCATCAGGTACTTCAGGTGTTTCAGGTACATCAGGTGTTTCAGGAACTTCAGGTACATCGGGTGATAGTGGTACATCAGGAACTTCAGGTACATCAGGTTCGGATGGAACATCAGGTACTTCAGGTGTAGGAACGGATGGAACATCAGGAACATCAGGTGTTTCAGGAACATCAGGAACATCAGGTGTTTCAGGCACATCAGGTACATCAGGTGTTTCAGGAACATCAGGTACTTCAGGTGTTTCAGGAACATCAGGCACATCAGGTACTTCAGGAACAGATGGAACTTCAGGTTCATCAGGAGTAGATGGATC
>CAZFFN010000074.1:0-7610 GCA_964518165.1 uncultured Thermoplasmatales archaeon | reverse complement strand
GTCTAAAACGTAGGATCAGTTATCCAGACTGCCTACAGGTAAGACGCATTAGTAGAATGCCGTTTAAAACAGAAAGGGGCTTACGGCCTACACCCAACAAACCTATATCTCATATGGTTTTTCTGCTGGATTCCAGTCGATATTTAATGGAAGAGGAAACGGGTAATCAAACTTATATATAAGTTTAGGAAGGCCTCTACTTCTATCCCAATAATTATGTGAAAACTTTGTAAAAAGTATTGAAACTTCAGATTTAATTCCAGCACTATATGTATTATCTAAAAAATTATTATCCCTAATTATTGTTTTTTCTGTAAAAGGTATTCGAGGTACCTCATTCCAGATTTTAATACCATATTTACTATTTTTCAGAGTATTTTTCTCAATTCTAGTATCACTTACATGATCAATATTTAATGCTGCCCCATTACTGGAATTTAATATTATATTTCCTATAATCGTGGTTCCAAAAACCCAACTCATACTAATACCATCTTCACCATTTTTCTCCATAATATTATTTATAACAAAAATATTATCAGATGATACCAAAGAAATTCCAATCCAATTTGATTTGAAAAAATTATTATATATTCTTATAAAACTACTTTCATATGTCTCAATTCCTTGGCTAGCATTAACAAAAGAAAAATTTTCTACTTACACGGTATCTGAAGCTACATATAATCCGCCATCGATAATTGTTGAATATTTATTTTGCCCATCAAATAAATCTTTTTTTCAAGAATTCTACAAGAATCATAAATACCATTGTAAACAAAAACAGTATCACCATTAGATGCATTGTCAATACCATCTTGTATTTCTTGGTAGGGATATTGTTCTGTTCCATTCCATGGTCCATCAATATTGTCATCATCAACATAAATTGTGGTATTATTAGATGAAGAACTACCAAGATCTGTATTCAAAGGTGTTATTTGATCTTGTTCTGTTTGAATACTTTGAACACTGCTAAAACTAACACACAAGAATGTTAATGTTAATATTACTGATATGAGTTTTTTCATTGTCTAACCTTCTATTGTTATTTCATTTTGGGTTAATGCCGGTCTCCAATCTATATTACAAGGTAATCCTAACTCAGATTTAATGATGTATGGAAAAATTCTTGATCTATCCCAGTAGTTTTTGTAGAATTTAGTATATAAAAAGGATAGATGTATGATGTTTTGTACATTGATATTGTTACCAATAAATGTGTTTTCAGTAAAAAGATTTCTTCCTTTTGAAGGATCGGTTAGTTTTTCTCTTTTTAGTTCAACCCCGATTTTATTGTTTTTAATAAGATTTCTCTGAAATGTATTGTTGATGGAAAAATCATTTACAATTCCATTTCCAGAGTTGTTAATTATTGAATTATTAGTTATCAGATTATTGTTACTTTTTACAAGATATATACCCGTTCTGCTGTTATTGATAATTTTGTTATTTTTTATAATATTATTATTTCCATTAATAGAAATTCCAACATTGTTTGATTTAATTATGTTATTCAAAATATAATTATTTGTTCCACTGTATACATATAATCCCTCATTGCTTCCAATTATAGTAAAATTAACTATAGTACAGTCCGTACAACAAATAAAAACTGATGAAGAAGAAACCCCATCATTACCAATAATTGTATTTTTTCTATTCTCGCCGAATAGAGTTATATTATTTGAATGATAAATATCTGAATCAATTATACAAGTGGTATATTCCCCCTCAAATACAAAAACAGTATCCCCATCTTTTGCTGCATCAATACCATCTTGTATTTCTTTGTAGGGATATTGTTCTGTTCCATTCCATGGTCCATCAATATTGTCATCATCAACATAAATTGTGGTGTTGTTAGATGAAGAACTACCAAGATCTGTATTCAATGGTGTTATTTGATCCTGTTCTGTTTGAATACTTTGAACACTGCTAAAACTAACAGTCAAAATTATTAATGTTACCAATATTGAAACATATTTCTTCATAATAGAATCACATTATTATTATAATATATGTTATATTAAATAATATATAAAATTTGCTATCTAATTATTATCTGATAAAAATTTATTATTGCGGTTTATAAAATTAAATAATTTTACATTTTCTTGGAGGGTTAAACGGGCTTACGGCCTACACCCAACAAATTCTTACCAAATATCTTTTCAAGTACTATTGTAGACAGAATTTTTAAATATTCTTTGTAATTATTTTGGTTAAAACTATATTTCTAATTTTTCTCTAATATAATGGACATAAAAGACATATTTTAGTCTAATATAATAGACATATTTATAAACTATGGTTTTGTTTCATATGAATTATGGTTAGAAATATAAAAGAAATATTAAGTTTAAAAAATCCTTGGTGGCAATCAAAAACATCTTTTCCTGATGTACCTAAAAGCGAAAGATCTATTGTAAAAGTTTTAGAAAAACCAAATAAAGGTAATGCTCTCATCTTGATAGGGCCGAGACAATCAGGAAAAACGACATCTATGCTTCAAGCAATTCGTCATCTCTTAAAAAACAAAGATGTCAACCCATATAATATTGTATATGCCCCGATGGATCTAATAAAAGATACATCAATCAACAAAATTGTATCTACTCATCAAGAGATGACTGGAAAAACAAAACAAATATATTATTTCTTTGATGAAATCCACTATGATAAAGATTGGTCTATACATTTAAAAACATTAATAGATAATAAAACAAAAAATTATTTTTATGCTACCGGCTCATCTTCTACTCTTCTTTTAAAAGACACAGCAGAATCCGGACTTGGACGGTTTAATTTTAAATCTATTTATCCGTTATCTTTCAAAGAATATTCCTCTTTTAAATCAATAAAACCTAAATTAGATATTAACCTTGAAAAAGATTTAGAAAAAATTTTAGAAAAAGAAATCCTAATAATCTCAGAAACACAAAAATTAGAAAACATTTTTCAAAACTACTTGCTGTGGGGTGGTTTTCCCAACCAGTTAACACAAGATTACGATATCAAACAATGGCATAACAACCTTCGTCAAAACTATGTTAGTTTAACAATCTATAAAGACGTCCTCTCACGATATGAAGTAAGAGACCCCGGTATACTTGAAGACATGTTATATCTAGTTTCAGAAAAAACCACTCTTCCTCTTAGTTACGACTCTATAGCAAAATCATTTCATCTTAATCTCGAAACAGCTCGAACTTATCTAAATTATCTTGAAGCTGCAGGTTTAATAATCACCTGTGAGTACTTTACAAAAAACACACTTAAAAAAGCACGAAGAAACAAAAAATTTTATATCATCGACCCAGGGTTCAACGCCGCTTTATCTTATGAAACAACAATGAGTGATAACCTATTATCAAAAAATGTAGAAACCTCAGTAGCAATAGCACTTATAAGATACCTAAGAAAAAACACAGGACTTTTACACCCACGTCTTTTTTACTGGAAAAACAAAAAAGAATGCGATTTTATATTAAAAATATCAAAAAAAATCATACCAATTGAGGTAAAATACAAACAAGAAATTAAAAATAACGACTTAGATGGAATTATAGAGTTTTTAATTTCATCTAAACAAAAAAAAGGTATAGTTATAACAAAAAATACTGCTGAAAAACGAGAAATCAAAAACAAAAAACTTTTTTTGATACCTGCATCTATTTTTCTTTCAGCATTAGATTAATCAAAAATAAATTATTTAATAAAACCCAACCGCTTTTTTGCCTCTTTTTCAGACACAAAATGACCTTTTTCAATTCTTATTCTTGCAGTTTCAATAGCTTTTAATGTTTCTTTACTAAGCTCTAAATCGTTTTCTTTCATTTCAATATGAAATTGTTTATCCATTTAATATATATTTTTCTGCCTTCAAAAAATTGAAAATATTAGGAGGAAAAAAAATGGTCTAAAGGGGCTTACGGCCTACACCCAACAACGAATTTGTTTTATGAAAATATGAGATGATATATTAAGAATTAATTAGCTCATAGGAAATGATCTCTAATATATTATTTTTCCAAATGCCAGTTACTTTGTATGTTTTATGGAGCTCTAATGGCGAACAAGTCATATTACATTCAGTGCCACCACAACTTCCTGATGTATCTATCATACTCGTATTATCATATAACACTAATTGAGCTCCACAAGAATTACAACATGGATTTTCAGGTGGACACATCATCATAGTACATGTTGTAGGTCCCATTGTAACAGTTCCTTCAATTGTAATAGTTTTGTTGATATATTCTTCACTATGATTTATTAGATAGCTAATTGATGATATTATCTCATCTTTTTCATTAATTTTTTTTTCACTTTTTTCTTCAACACATCCAGAAAAAGTTATAATAATTAAAAATAAAATCAGGATTATTGGAATTTTTAGATTTTTCATTAGTATCACTAACATATACTTTTAATTTTAATATTATATAAAAAGTTATAAAATGTTTGGAAAAAACCTAACAAACATTGTTACTTCTGTCCTCAAAAAATTGAAAAATTAAGGAGAAAACACTGGTCTAAAGGGGCTTACGGCCTACACCCAGCAACTAAATTTTATCTAAAATATTGTTACATATTATAGTTTTTCACCGAAATTTATAAATATTAGTTAATGTCATATATTTATTAGTTAATAACAATTAGTGATTAATATGTCAAAATCAATTCAAGGATATAAGCTTGAACATTCTCCAACTCTTAATACTGTTTTAATGGTAGAAGAAACTTTAAAAAATATGGATGAAAGTGTAATTACTATTGCTAAATTAAAAAAGTTACTTCCCAAACAAGTAAATCATAATACCTTAAAGATTATACTTTTATATTTAGAATATAGTAATAAAATTGCAGTGACATTAAAAGGAATAACTTGGATACATAATACTAATCCACAACTACGTAAATCAATTTCGAAAGGTCTTGAATTATGAAAAAGGTACGAGTTATTCTTTCACCTGAAGCAGAAGAAGTATATAATCATCTGAATGAAGAAGCTCCAAACTCAAAAACAGATCAAACAATACTTAAAGCGATTAATAAAAAAGTGGAATTGATTAAATCCAATCCGCATTATGGAAATCCTATAGCTAAAAAATTAATTCCTCAAGAATATAAAGATAAATATGGCGTATCAAACTTATTTAGAATAGAACTTCCAAATTTTTGGAGAATGCTTTATACGTTAACAGACGGTGAAACAAATATAGAAATAATTGCATTTGTCCTTGATGTAATAGATCATCCAACATACGATAAAAAGTTTGGTTACAAAAGCAAATAACATGTACTTCTGTCCTAATAATTTTGAAAAAATACGGAGAAAACACTGGTCTAAAGGGGCTTACGGTCTACAAACTAACACAAATATATTTTTTACCCTTATTGAAGAGTTTCATATTCATACCAATTATGTCTTAGAAAAGCTAGCGATCTAAAATACAGAGGAGGAACTGTTTCGAAACCATCGAGAATATCTTGATGAAGTGCAAATCCTCCATAGAGTGTTAATAATCTTCTTTCAATTATTGTGATATACTTTCTATTTTCTTTTCTTTCTAATCTTTTTGTATATTTTTCTAAAAATGATCGCCATTTTGGTATTTGTTCTTCTATTTCATCTAATTTTTTGGTAATATACTTTTTAAAATCATCTATTTTAGAAATATATTTGTTCATAAATGTTGAATTTGAAAAAATATTTTCATTTTTTTCCAAATTATAAAGTGTTTCATTCAGATAATTAATAAACATTCTAAAATATATTGCTGACCAGTTAAGTCCTTCATAACCCATATCGATTTTTATATTTTCTGAACTTATATCAATATTTTTTTCCTCAGCCATATCTTTTACAAATTTTTTATAATAAACAATCTTGGATAATAATTCACAAAATGATGATTTTGTTTCATTTATCCTATTTTTTATTTCGTTAAATACCACTGTTGAATTATTGTCTATAAGCTTTGATAAATTTTCAGAATTATGGAAAATTTTTCTAAAAACTGAAGAATCCATCGATATTAACAATTTAATATTCTTTTTTTCTTCTGAGTTAGAATGATAAAATGAGTTACTAATAATATCGTCTGTAATCCATCTTTTCCTTTTTTTATCAAATGCATCAATTTCAGGATGAGATGTAAAAAGAGTGACTTTACCTTCACCAAATTCTGAACTTATCCAACCAGGCCTGTTGTTTAAAACAGAATCATCTTCGATTCTTGTAATTATATCAACATTATCTCTTGGAATAAAAAGTGGTCCACCACCATGAACATCGTAAACAATTTCATCGACACCATAAGTAACAGGATGCATGTCATTCTGAATTCTATGTTTGATGATTCCACGGGTCTTAAAAGTAGGGATACACATAACATCGACTAAAGCAAAAATACCATAACTTCTAAGTTCTGGGTTACTGATTCTTCTAATAAAATAAAGAGGTGCTGGAAAAACACAACTCGTAGCAATATATGCCCCATAACAAGACCCTATATATCCTCCACCATTATTTACAAAAGAACGAACCGATTGAGAAAGAGAATCTTTTTTCAGATCGTTTAAAAAAGTTGAGATATAAATATTTATAATACGATCTTGAAAAGCACCTGGCCAACATATAACGTTATGATCCTGGTTGTTCAACCTGTCAGGTATATTTTTATTATCAATACATTCAAAATTTAAAAAACCATTTCTGTCTCCAATATTTACATAGTAAACATCTTGGGATGAATACTCTGTAACAATTTGAATGACTTTTACTTCATTTAATTTATGAGCTTCAAATTCTAAAAAATCAACCAATTGGTAAATTGGTATTTTAACTTCATTTTTTTCAATTTCATTTGTTGAATTATAGTCACAAATAATAGTAATAATTTTTTTATTTATGGTTAAATTTTCACTAAATGGGATAATAAAACTTCCTTCTCTGAAAAATTTCTGCTCAATTAATTCATCATTTATTGTGTTAACATCTGAAGTAAAATTTTTACTAGCCCAATAAACATCAAGTTTCTCCCTTAAAAAATCATTAACCATGTGTCTAATCCTATTGTTAACTTTTAAATCTTGAGAGTAGTTTTCTGTTTTTAAAAGTGGAATAACAAACCCAAAAATTTGACCACTATCAGGACTTTTTACGTTACTTTCCGAATTAACTAAAGGACTTGATAAAACTGATAAACAAAGCAAGTTAAGTATTAACAATATACATGAGATTTTTATTTTCATCTATTCTACCCTAAAATTAATATTTATAATTATTTCAGCATAAATAGTATATAACTTTTTCTTAACAATAGCCCTCATAAAAAAAATAGATAAAAAAAAAGAAATTTTATTTTTTTATTATTGGTGAGCCCATTGGTAGTACTGTTTTACCAGCCATCGTATTTATCATTATAGCAGCTACTGCATAAAATGACAAAGCTGATGTAAGAATTAAGAATAATCCTGATGGTTGTGATGTAAAACCATTTAGATAATGTGGTATCAAAAGTATCAGTGCAACATCTACAACTATTAAGATGGTGTATAAAACTTTGTTAGTCCTAAGAGATGCTATTGTTGCTATC
>CAZFFN010000073.1:0-2025 GCA_964518165.1 uncultured Thermoplasmatales archaeon | reverse complement strand
TTATGAAGGAACGTACTGGTAGAAAATCCTAATTTTAAATATTTTGTTTATAAATGTTTTATTTCAAAAACTATACTTTTTTAGTTTTTCTTAAACAGATTGTTTAAATATTAATTATTTCAAATTATGCAATTTTTTGTATTTTTAAAAACTCTTAAATTTATGATGCTGTACTAGCATAATTATTGATTTTTGTGATAATTCATTGTCATAAATAATTTTTTAAACGGTGCAATCCCTGTGTAATAACATAATCATTTTTTCACAAAAGATTCTTTTCTAATATTTTTGATTAATAATTATAAATATTTACTATAATTAATTGTTTCACCGTTCGGTGAAAGTATTTAAAGACATCAAAAGTTTTGGATGCAAAAGGAAGTGAAATATAAAAAATTAAATAGAAAAGGCTGTTATACTGCTTTGAAGATTAAACAACAAAAAAGGCAAAATTTGAAGAAGAAGTATGGTGTTATAAATATCTTATTTCAAAAACTATACTTTATATCATAGTGAAAAATGTGAATATTATGTACCTAAAAGAATCTTCAACTGTAGAATTGAAAAAATCTATTGCGCAACTTGATGATGCATTGAAGACCATCTGTGCATTTCTAAATCATAAAGGCGGAACTGTCTATTTTGGTATTGATAGTACAGGAAAAATACTTGGTACACAAGTTTCTGAGAAGACATTGAGGAAAATATCACAGCAGATATGTTCAAGGATAAAACCCGAAACTATTCCAGAAATACGAGAAATAATAGAAAAAGAAAAATCATTTATTGAAGTGAAAATCCCAGAAGGCACCAACAAACCATATTTCCTAGATGGAAAAGTATATAAGAAAGTCGGATCTGAAAAGAGAATTATTCCTCCTGATGAATTAAAAAGGATTATTCTTGAACAAAAGAGAAACAGATGGGATGAAGAAATCTGTAAGAAAGCCACAATAAAAGACATCGATGAAGATAAAGTAAAATGGTTTTTAAAAGTTGCACGGGTGGAAAGGAATCTTGCTATACCTGAGAAGACCTCCTTGAAAGTTGTTTTAACGAAATTGAATCTATTAAAGGATGAGAAACTGACAAATGCAGCAGTATTGTTGTTTGGAACGAATCCGCAACAATTTTTTATTCAAGCAAAAGTTAAAGGCATAAGATTTGTAGGAAAGGAGCCGGTGAAACCTTTTTTAGATATGAAACTTTTTGAGGGGAATATAATTGATCAAATAGATAGTGTCAAAACATTTGTTTTAGAACATATACCTAAAGCAGTGTGGCTTGCAGGAAATATTCAACGGGAGGAAAGATATGATTATCCTCCTGATGCCATTAGAGAAGGTATAGTCAATGCAATATGTCATAGGGATTATGAATCGATCGGGGAAACTCATATTAGAATTTTTGATGATAGAATTGAGATATGGAACCCAGGAGAATTACCAAAACCATTGAAGCTTGAGGATTTAAAACGAGAACATAAATCAATTCCAAGAAATCCACTGATTGCAGAACAATTGTTTTGGATAAAATATATTGAAAAAGTTGGTTCAGGAACAAACGACATGATTAAATTTTGTGCGAAGTGGGGAATTCCAGAACCAGAATTTAAGCACGTAACAGGAGATTTTGTAGTAATATTTAGAGGGCAATTGACTGAAGAATATCTCAAAGATCTTGGTCTTAATAAAAGACAAATCAAAACGGTGATACGCCTAAAAAGGGGTGATGAAATTGATAATAAAACATATCGGGAAATTAATAAAATTGGAAAAGTAACTGCGGCGAAAGAATTAAATGATTTAGTTGCAAAAAAAATTCTAAAAATAACTGGAGCCGGAAGAGCAACAAAATATTATTTGAACGAATAATGAACGAATAATGAACGATTAAAAAATTTCATTAACATAAGTTGATGGCTGATTATTAGGGATATTTCTTTATTTAATTCAACCAACGTTATAATTCAGAAATTGTAAGATTAAAAAAAACCGATTTGAGAAAATACATTTCCTATGTAAA
>CAZFFN010000072.1:0-1666 GCA_964518165.1 uncultured Thermoplasmatales archaeon | reverse complement strand
TGATGTGGGATCTGCTAATCTAACATCAAAAGGCATATTATCCACCTTACAGAATAATTTTAAGGGTTAAATTCTAGGTGAAAATGTAACCTACTGAGATTAGTGTAATATAAATCCATTAGAGTATCTACATCTTTTTTATTTAGAGTGCTAAGTAAATTTATTTTTTCAAATTCCATACCCATCCACCAAAATGTGTTATGTATTAACACGGTTTAAATGTTTTGTTTTTTAAAAGAATAAATTTATTAGAAAAACAAATGTTTTAGGTTTTGTATGAATAATTTATCAATTATTGGTATAATATTAGCAGTAATAATTGTTTTTTCAGCTGTAACATATTTATACATTGATAGAGAAAGTGATGATACTTACGAACAAAAACTTCAGGATTTTAAGTTAAAAGTTAGAGAGGATCTTAAAAAATATGATATGATCAAGCGTATTAGAAGTGAGGATGGAGAAAATAGAGGTATTCTTGAACCAAAAGTGAATTTTACAAAACCAGATAGACTTTCACATTATCAAAGCTTTGTAACACCTAATCATCCAGCAGTTACAAATTATATTCAATCTAATGGTTTTACTAGTATTTCTGATGCATATGATACTGCTGTTCAATGGACCTGGGTTTCAGATAATACACTACATAATAAGAATGAGTGGTGGGTCAAACCAAAAGTGTTTATTGAAGATACTCCAAATAAAACATTGTTTCCTAAAAATCCTGTGGATGGTATGGCAAGTGACTGTGAAAGCCAAAGTGGATTTGATGGAAGAATATTAAGTTTAGAAATTGCGAAATTATTAAAAAAAGCAAAATTTACGTTTCCACGAATCGCATGGGATAATTCTTTTAAAGAATGGAAAGATATAAAGAAACAAATTAATTTACTGGAAAAGGCAGGATTTAATAGAAAAGATATTTTTGTATTTGTTTTGTATAATTGGAATTATGATTATGAAGTTTTAGAGAATAAAAGAGTTAAATGTTATGAATTTGGTGTACAGTTAGCAGATTGTCGATTTAGACCATTAAATCAAACTTATGATAATTATAATCCTCGTAAGAAAAAACAGACAAAGCACGATTATTTCATTCACCCTAATTGGACCGATTTTGAGGTTAGATTATTTAGGAAAAATGTTAGACGCCACAACATCTGCGTAAGATATTCAAAAAGATTTCATAGCTCCATACTTGAAAGAAAAAGAATAGATAAAAATGAATTTCACAAGATAATTAAACTTCCAAAAAAAGAAATTTTAAAAATGTTTGATGATGCGTGGTTTCCAGAAGATTTCACTGAAATATATCATAATCCTGAAATAATGGATTATCCAATTCTAACCAATTAAATTATCTAATATCTTAAATGAAATAAATTTAATGTAGTTTTCTGAATGTTTCAACAACACCTATAAACTTCCAAATGTTTTCTAATCTTCATGTCTTTCACCCTTGATCAGATCAAATTAATTTTTTCTAATCTTAACGTTGATAAAAATAAAAACTATTACACGTGTGGTCTTGCTCCTCATAAACCAATTCTATTGCTATCCATTCTTCTTCTTTCTGAGAACGATCGAGTTGATCTAGAACACATTACTATTGACTTGTATCTTCGTGAGACATGGAAGGAACTCTGGAGTTGCCTAGACTATG
>CAZFFN010000071.1:0-9585 GCA_964518165.1 uncultured Thermoplasmatales archaeon | reverse complement strand
AATATAAAACTTGCGTGGGAACTGAACCTATGGTAGGTATGTCGGGGGCGGGATCTGAACCCGCGACCTCCTGATATCTTAACGCCATAAGGCATATCTTTTTTCGAACCCTTAAAGCTACGCTTATGAGTCAGGCGCTCTAACCAGGCTGAGCCACCCCGACAACTGATAAGAAAGCTGAATAGAAAGCTTATTTATAAAAACTTTCCAAAAATGTTGAAAAAAATCCTAGTTCAACTCTAATTTTTTCTTTGATCTCAAATAAATCGTTTTTAGTGAATTCTTTTTTGCTCTTTTACGTAGTTCACGATCATTAGTAAATACAATTCCCTTTAGATCTAATGCTACTTTTAAAACATCATCATCAGCAATTCCATCTGTATCAATTTTTTCATAATCTTTTATTAAATTCAAAGCTTGCTTTGCAAACCTTTTTTTTCTTCCCTTGCCTCTATCTGATAAACAAAGTAATTCGTCATAAACACTACTTGGAACAACTATCTTATATTTACCTAAAATACGGGTCAACTCATCTTCAATATCTAATAAAAATTCAAAAGGAATCATAGCGGCGCTTGTGTCAAGGACAACTATTCTAGTATTTCTATTTCTCCATAACCTATCAGATGCCATCTTCCTTCAATCCTTCTACTAATGGCAATTCTTTGACCTTCTCTTGCACATACCGAAAGTTTCAATGTAACTCCAATCTTTTCTCCTTGAAACTCTGATACAATACCAACTGTTGTTGCAGTACCAATAGTAAGCATTAACGGTTCATTTGTTTTTATTGGTTCAACATTTTTTTCTTCAATTGTTCCAACGACTCTTTTTAATAGAGTAATTGATAAGAAAAATTCATCCATTGTTTTAGGAAGACTTCCCTTTCTACCAATAACTTTTCCTGAGAATGAATCTGATTTAGTCCTAGATGGATCAAGAGTTGTGCCTATAGCAATAAGTCCACCTGGTGTCGCTTCACTTACAGATTTTCCACCCGTAAAAAGTGAATCAACAGTTGTGGTTATTTTTTTCATTTGAGGTCTTCCTTCAACCTCGATTTTTCTACCAGGACATATCTCTATTTCATCGCCTTTTTTAAGAACACCTTCTATAAGTGACCCCCCAATTACACCACCTGTAAGTTCTTTTGGCCTAGTTCCTGGTTTATTAATATCAAAACTTCTAGCTGTATACATCAATGGTGGCTTTTCTAGGTCATGATCCGGTGTTGGAATTTTATCTTCCATAGCTTTTATCAATACATCCATATTCATATCTTGATGTGCGCTGACTGGTATTATAGGTGCACCTTCAGCGGTTGTTCCTTTAACAAAATCAATAATTTGTTTGTAGTTTTCACGTGCTTCTTTTTCATCAACAAGATCAATTTTATTTTGGACAATTACAATATTTTTTATACCTGAGATATCTAAAGCAGTTAAATGTTCACGAGTTTGTGGTTGAGGACATTCTTCATTAGCTGAAACGACAAGTACTGCACCATCCATTATTGCTGCACCAGAAAGCATTATAGCCATAAGTGTCTCATGGCCTGGTGCATCAACAAATGATACAACTCTTAATAGTTCAGTAGAACTCCCGCAATTTGGACACTTCTTTTTTACACCGTAACATCTAGGTTCATCACAAGTAGGACATTTATAAAATGCTGCATCAGCGTATCCAAGTTTTATAGATATTCCTTTTTTTAGTTCCTCGGAATGCTCATCAGCCCATTTACCTGTTAGACGCTGAGTAAGTGTTGTTTTTCCGTGGTCGACATGACCAATCATTCCAATATTTATCTCAGGTTGTTTTGGAAGACTCATTATTTGTCCTCTTTACCTTCTTTTTTATCTTCTTCCTTATTTTCTTGAGTTTTTAATAGATCATTAATTGGTTTAGAGCCATGTTTTTTTACTTTCATATTTATTTGAACTATATCTTGATTTACTGTATTTCCACGAACTGTTTTTTTATATCTTTTACCTTTTTCATCTGACTTGTATCCTTTACTTTTACTTAGCAAAAGTTTTCTTCTAACAATACCCGGTAAATCTTTTCTCATTGAAAAACCATCTTTGTCAGTACCACCAGCAATTTCTAGTTTGTAACCTGGAAGTTCAATAAATATACCATCTACTTCATCTCCAATTTTTTTTCCAATTATAGAGTTTGCATGATGGCCGCTAACTGAAACTTGATGGGATTTACCATTTTTTGTGTCGTTTATTACTACTTTGAATTCAACCATTTTCAGATTTCTCCATTTATATTATTTTACTGTAAGCTTTTTTCCTGGTTATAGGATTATGTTTTAATAATTTATTGGTTAAAAGGCAACTGTTTAAAAATATTGTCCCAAAATAAAATCTGTTTTTTTTTGGTAAATTATAAATAGTGTTTTTTTGTTGGGAGATTTACGTTAGCATATTGCTAATGGGGGAGAGAACATGTCTGAATTTATTTGGTACTGGAATAAAGGAAATAGTAAAGTATATACAAGAAACCATGAAGCAGCTGAAAGGGCTATGAAAAAAGGGATTCTTGTAATGGGTAAAAAAATTCCTCCAAACGTAATTAGATACTAAAATTTGGGCAAAAAGAAAAGATTTAGAGGGTCTTATTTTCAATCACAAGTTTTTTAGATAGTTATCATATTAGCCCCATGAGAATATGTCAGATTTAGATTATGATAAACTGTTGAAACGAGTTATTAAAAGTACGCCAAAAAAAGACGTAGCAGAGGAAAGATTTAAAATTCCAAAGGCTGACGTCTTTTATGAGGGAAACACAACTGTTATTAGAAATTTTGATAAAATATCTAGTATTCTTAATCGCCCTGCTGAACAAATTTTAAAGTTCTTACTTGGAACTCTTGGTACTGCTGGCGAGATTAGTGGACAAAGAGTTATTTTTCAAGGTAAGATTCCTGCAAGAAATATTCAAGATAGGTTAAAAGAATATGTTGATACCTATGTTCTCTGTTCAGAATGTAATAAACCAGATACACATCTAGTCAAAAGAGGAAGAACTACTCTTATAAGATGTGATGCATGCGGAGCTTTTAGATCTGTTAAAGCACGTAAGAAAAAAATGGTAAAACGTCCGGAAGATAGATTGCAAGAAGGAAAGGTCTACGATCTTACAATAAAAGATATTGGTAGAAAAGGCGATGGTATTGCATATTATGATAAATATATAATATATGTTAATGGAGCAGTTAAGGGTTCTAAATTAAAAGTAAAAATCGAAAAGATCTCGGGAACTGTTGCATTTGGCCATATTGTATAGACATCTTTTTCTACATATGCAGATACATATACAGCTGCTCAAAAATTAGCGAAAATTATATAAACTTAAGGCTACATTCATAAATTGGTTGTCAGACAAATGATGTCTAATGTCTTTTGTTCGATGCACAACGGGCATAATAATGACGCAATAATGGCATCATAATGGCGACAAATAGTATAATGTGAGGAGAAAAATGGAAAAGCAACGAATAACAATACGATTACCCCAGCACGACATACACTCTATCGATCTTTTTGTTAGAGCTGGGGAGTTTGCAACACGATCTGAAGTTATTCGTCATGCTGTTAATGAGTTTATTAAGAACTATTCCAGTGACATTATTGAAAAAGCAGAAAGGATCAAAAAGGTCCAAGAATTGGAAATGGCTGTAGAATCCATTGAACCTTACATGAAAAAATAAATTCCGATAAGGATATTTATAGAGGAGGGGATGGGATGCACCCCTTAACAGAAGGGCGCTCCGGGATGGGCGTCCTTCAAACTACCAGCAAAATTTAGGAGGAATTGAATGGGAGAAAATAAGAATATGCAATCATTTATTAAAAATGCAGTAGAAAATAAAAAACAAGAAGAAAATAACTTAAAAATAAACGAAGACGATATGTTTGGCACTCCAAGAATCACCATAGTTGGTTGTGGCGGAGCAGGTGGAAATACTGTTACAAGACTAAACAAACTTGGAGTCAAAGGAGCAGACACAATAGCAATAAATACAGATAAACAAGCTTTAGACTTAGTTGAGGCAAACCATAAAATTTTAATTGGTAAAAATTTAACTAAAGGTCTTGGTGCTGGTGGATTTCCTGAAATGGCAGAACGCGCATGTCGCGAATCCATTCATGAAATAGAAGGATTAATTAAAGATTCAGATCTAGTATTCATCACTGCCGGTATGGGTGGAGGAACTGGAACTGGCTCAGCACCAGTCGTTGCAGAACTTGCAAGAAAACACAACGCAGTCGTAACCTGTATGGTATCAACTCCATTCAATGTAGAAAGATCAAGATTAATTAAAGCAGATGAAGGACTTGATAAATTAAGAATAAAAGCAGACAGTACAGTAGTTCTTGACAACAACAGGCTTTTAGACTTTGTACCAAATCTTCCAATTAATCAAGCATTTTCTGTTATGGATCAAATGATAGCTGAAACTGTAAAGGGCCTATCTGAAACAATTACAGTTCCATCATTAATAAATCTGGATTATGCAGATATGAAATCAATTATGAACCAAGGTGGCCTATCTGTAATGCTTTGGGGCGAAGCAGACGAAGATTCTGGAGTTGAATCAATTGTTCAAGAAGCACTAAATCATCCATTACTAAATGTAGATTATACTGGTGCAAACGGAGCACTTGTTCATATCACGGGTGGACCAAATATGAGCCTAAAATACGTTCAAGATGTAGCTAAATCTCTTACTGAAGACCTTGACTGCTACTCAAATGTTATACTTGGTGCACGAGTACTTCCAGAATTTGAAGGAAAATGTAGAGTCATGGCAATAATGACTGGTGTACAATCACCAGATCTACTTGGACCACAAGGCCAATCAGCTGGACAAAAACAACCTGTAAAAGCAGTAGCTAGTCCAAAATGTGATATAGACTTTGTAAGATAAAATCTTACAATTCTTTTTTTATATTTTTATTTTTGTACCATTAAATTTTTTGTTACTTAGTACATTTTTTATTTCATCTAAGTTATTACCATTTAAAACAAAGGTTCTAATTCTATGTTTATTTATTAATTTAAGAGCAGGACCATCGATAACAATATTTTTACCAGCTGATTTCCAATCAATTCCATATTTTTCAACTAGATCCTCAATTTTTATTTCAGAAATTTTTTCAGCGTCTTTAAATTTATTTGGATCTTTGGTATAAATTCCATCGACATTAGTTGCAATTATATATTTAGCTGCATTTGTTTTATAGGCTAGTTCAGCACCTACCATATCAGTACTATGACCTGGATTTGTACCACCCATTACAACAATAGAATCAACCATTTTTTTAGCTTGATCCGTTGTTTTTGGAATTTCTTTATTTGTATTTTCTAGAACTTTTGTCAAAAATTTTGCATTAAGCCTTGTTGCTTCAATACCCAACTCATCAAGAATTTTTTCAGTTAAGCCAATTTCTCTACCAAGATGAATATATTTTCTAGCAGTTTTTCCTCCACCAACAACAATATAGATTTTTTCATTTTTGCTATGTTTTTGAAATAAATCATTTAGTTTTTTAAAATAAGAACCTTCAATTTCATCTGAAACTACAATTGATCCGCCAATTGAGATAACTATTGAATCCATATTTCAAAGTTAATACTATCTCTTATATTTCTATATTTTCAAATAAAAAAGAAAAATGATCAGGCAACTTCTGGGCCTGCTGTGCCTTTTTTTGGTGATTTTCCAAGTCTGACTTGTGGAAGCGGAATTGGCGGCGGTAGTGCTAAGTCTTTAGCAAGACCTACAGCTTGCGGGACACATGCATGCATAACAGCTGTGTGCATTTTACTAGCAATTTCATCTGGCATTTTCCTATTTTCATTCCAGTTTTTGGAAATACTTTCAGCATTTTGATCTTCAAGTAGTAAAGATCCTTCAAGTTTAATTAGCCCTACCGGACCATAACTTGAAGTATATTGAAAATCAATATTTGCTAGATTATTTTTTAGATAAGTAATATGAGTAAATGTACTGTTATGATCAATTCGAACTTTCTTTGGACGCTCGTTTCTATCGGTATATCTTCTTGCTTCTATTGATTTGATTTGTATGTTTTTAATTTTCATGACTATTCGAGTAATAAGTAAACCCACTTTTACATGTTTCGATTATATAACCATTAAAAATCTTAATTTCAGTAGATTTTTTATTAGCCTATATAGAGATTTCAAAATATATTTTAGAAATATCGATGAAGATATAAGATTAATTATATAAATATTTAATATATTGTTTTTAATAAAACCCAGGAAGTTTTAAGAAATGATTTCAGAAAATCTTCTAATGGCTTTTATTCTTACAACCATTGCAGGTCTATCCACGGGAATAGGTAGCGCTATCGCATATTTTATAAAAAAACCAAAAATGAAATATTTATGTTTTAGCCTTGGCCTGTCAGCAGGAATAATGCTCTATGTATCTTTTGTAGAACTAATACCTGAAGCTTTTCACAATATTGGTGAATTATGGGGAATATATGCATTTTTTGCAGGAATGATAGCTATAGGAATTATTGATTTAATGATTCCCGATTTTGAAAATCCTCATCACTACAAACAGATAGATAAAGATAAACCTAAGGTTGATAAAAAACTCATGCGCGTTGGTTTGTTTACAGCACTTGCCGTAGCTATACATAATTTTCCTGAAGGTCTAGCAACCTTTAGTTCAACGCTAGTAAATGTCGAACTAGGAATATTGATTACTTTTGCAATAGCTATACATAATATTCCAGAAGGAATATCTGTTTCTATGCCTATTTATTATGCAACAGGTGATAAAAAAAAGGCATTTTTCTATTCTTTTTTATCTGGTTTTTCTGAACCTCTTGGTGCTGTTATTGGATTTATTATATTAATGCCCTTTCTTTCAGATTGGGTATTATCTTTTCTTTTAGCATTTGTTGCAGGAATAATGGTATACATATCTGTTGATGAATTATTACCATCTGCACATGAATATGGACACGGACATTGTGCTATACTTGGACTGATTTTTGGTATGTTTATAATGGCTATGAGTCTTTTAATTTTGTAAATATTAAAAAAAATTGGAAAAAACATTATTTATTTTGTGTTCAATGGTTTATATAGAAAAATACATAAATATTGACTAATATGACACCGATTGGTAGAACTCTATGAAAAAAATAAAACTATTACTTCCAATATTGATACTATTGATTCTAGCAGGATCAGGTTTTCATAGCATTGGTCAAGAAGTAGTATCAGAAAATCATAACATTAAAATTAATTCAAAAAATGATTATTTATCTGTAGAAGAAACAATTACTTTAAAAGGAGAAGCCAACGAGAATTATACTAAAATTTCTTTTTGGATAATGGATACACCTTCAGATTTAAAAATTGTAATTAACAATAACAATGTTGAAGATATAAAACGTAGTGGAAATACATATGTGTGTAACATATCAGGCTTTAACATAAACGTTAACTCAACAGTTGATGTTTCAATTAATTATGATTTGGATGTAAACATTGAAAATGCAGAGTTTACAAAAAAAGTTTTAAGGGACACAAATAAGATTAATTTAAATTACAATGATATTGATTTATATTCAGCAAATGATTTAAAAGAAAACAGTAAGTTTACTGTAAAACTTTTAAAAACACAGGAAGAAACATATAGTATTTTTACAATTGTTGCAATTTTCCTACTCGCAATATTATTGATTGTTTTTACTGCATACTTTTTTAAGAAACAAAAAATCACAAAGAAAAAACATGCCTCATCTGATTCAGAAGAATATCTTACAACCAAAAAATCTCTTCTCATGCAAATTTTAAAAGATATTGAAAAAAAACACAGAGCTAAGAAAATATCAGATGATACATATCATAAGTTAAAAGATAATTATAAAAATGATGCAGTAGACACTATGAAAAAAATTGAAGATATAAAGGAAGAATTAGAATAATTTTTTCTGATTTTTTTCTTCTTTAATTTTTTCTTCAACAGGTTTTATTTCATCTTTTTTATTGATTTTTACCTTTTTTTCTTTTTGTTCGTTCATAATAATTTTTAATCTTTGTTTATCTTTTTTACCAAGTAGATAACTAACTTCATTTTCTGTTAAATCAAATTTCTTTTTCATTTTTATTGCAAATTCATTGTTATTTCTAAACATGTGTGTAAAATATGAAAAAAATTGATCTTTTGTTTTATTATCAGAATTATGACACGTCTCACTTATCTTTTTAACTATACCTTTTCTTATCTCACGTTTATTTTTACTGCTCTTTTTTTGTTTCAAGTAAGTTGGAAAATTATATCTTGAATTAGGATAGTTATGTGATTTTGATGTTGCTACACCGCCATTCATTAGATCACATGCATACGACCACATACCATAGTTTTGATTTCTATAGGTTCTTCCAAAAAAGAGATCTGCCTTTGAAAGTTTATCATATGCTGATGCTAGATCATCTAGATCTATGTATTCCTTAGGAAGATTTTCGTTAATCCATAGTAAAACTAATTTTGGATCTAGGTCTAAATGTCTTAGTGTTTCTTTTATTTTTTTTATATCTTTTGTTTTAAAGATTTCTCTAAGTGATGCAAAGATATCTTTTCCTCTGTCCCTATATCCAAGTACATTTAATGATTTTGAATCAATTTGATCTTTATTCAAACATAGTGATTGCAAGTCGTTTACTGCTGATCTAATGTCGCCTTTGCATCTATCAGATATCCCTTTTAATACGTTTAAATCAATATTTATTCCTTCTTTTAAACATATCTTTTTAAGTAATCTAAAAACTACATTTTGATATGGATCATAAAACCTCAAATGTTGACAATATCTTTTAAGGGAATCGCCACTTCCTTTGATTAAACCATAATAATCGTTTACAATCAAAATAATTGGTTGATTTGTAATTTTTATTGTGTCAACTATTGCTTTTTTACCGCCTTTATCACTTAGATCATTATCAGATGTTGTTTTAACACCCCTTTCATACAAGTTATCTGCTTCATCTAAAATTATTAGTTTTCTTCCACCTTTATTTGCAGATACAAAAGATCCATCATCTGTAAATGTTTCGTTGACAGCACCAGTTGTTACTATTGATTTAATTTTTTTTGCATTTCTTGCATCTGATGTATTTAACTCTATTGTTGTCCAATTATAGTCTTTTGCTAGAGCTATTGCACAACTTGTCTTACCAATTCCTGGTCTTCCTGATAGAATTATTGCTTTATATTTTGGTTTACCCCTGTTCCATGAACTTGCCCATCTTTTTAATTGAATTAACGCTTTTTCGTTACCAACAACATTATCAAGTGTTTTAGGCCGATATTTTTCTGTCCAATCTTCCATGTCTAATTAGTTAAAAGAGTGGGTAATATTTTAATATTTGTTTTGTTTACTATTAACATAACCTTTTTATCACAAACCTTTATTTCATTGCTTTAAAAATATGCGAGGATGGCCCAGCCTGGCCACGGCGAAGGATTGCTAATCCTTTGGTCTTACGACCTCGGGAGTTCGAATCTCCCTCCTCGCGTAA
>CAZFFN010000070.1:0-13348 GCA_964518165.1 uncultured Thermoplasmatales archaeon | reverse complement strand
ATGCAGGGGAAGGGATTTGAACCCTTGGACTCCTTCGAGACAGGATGTCTCATCAAATTATTCGAACCCTTTTGATAGATATAGATCTTAAGTCCTGCGCCGTTGGCCAAGCTTGGCTACCCCTGCAAAGTTATAACTCAAGAATGCGGACGCCGGGAATCGAACCCGGGCAGAGGGCTTGGAAGGCCCTCATCATAGCCTCTAGATCACATCCGCATGAGAAAGTGTGAATATCTTCCCTATTTTAGTAGTTTACTGTTAAAAAAAAAAAATTTATTCAATAAACTTGATATTCAAAAATTACTTATTTATTTGTATCTTACTAGTTATATATGATTATAAGAGAGGCAACAATTGATGATGCTGAAAAAATATCAAAATATAATGTTTTACTTGCAAAAGAATCAGAAAACTTAGAGATATCATATGATACAACTTTAAATGCTGTAAAAAAACTAATCTCAAATTCAAATAAAGGATTTTATCTTTTAGCAATTCTCGATGGAAAAATTATTGGTCAGTTGATGATAACTTTTGAATGGAGTGACTGGAGCAATAAAGATTTCTGGTGGATTCAGAGCGTATATGTAGATAAAAAATATAGAAAACAAGGTGTTTTTAAAAATCTTTTATCTGAAGTAAAAAAACTTGCCAAAAAAAGTAATGTATCACAAATTAGGTTATATGTATATAAAGAAAACAAAAAAGCAATCAATGCATATAAATCATTAGATATGAAAGAAAAAAAGTATATTATATTTGAAACAGATTTATAGAGCAAAATTATTTTATTACAGTATGTTCATCTTTATTACGTTTATTTTTTACAAGTCTACGTATATTATCATCTATTCATATGCTATGTTATTCTAGTCTTTGCATATGCTAATTCATTTTCTTGTATGTAATATTTTATCTAGATTTTATCTTTTAAAAATGTTATCGTGATATTTTTTAGCTCCTCAATATCAGAATATTCTTTTATATAAAAACTTTGAACTTTATTTTCTGAAATACCTTGTATCATAGTTGATAGTTTATTTGGCCAATAATCTTTTTGGTATAAGCAAAGAACAGGTATGTTTTTTTGGCCCATTCTTGGTCTTAAATAAGCATGTGCAATTTCTATACCTGTACCAAGACTTGGATCAGATACTTCAAAAACAGCTGCTTTAATATCTCCTTCGACACCTTCTATCATTTTATCTCGAACATATATCCGTCTCTTTTTTTCTTCTATAGGAAGTTTTCCTATAGCTTTTTCAAGTTTTTTAATTGCTTCCTCATAATTTTCTCCAGTGGTATGCTCAGTATATACATCAAAACCATTATCTTTGATTGTACCAATTATTGTTCTATGTATATTTGCTCGCTTTTTTCTATTTTCAGCGCCTTGAATGGCTCCTCCATAAAAGACTTTCATGTTTTTTTGAAATAAGGAAAACATTGATAATAGATTCGGTTGTTTGGGGGCTGTAAAAAAATGAAAGTAAAAGAAATCAACGCAAAAAGTATAATGCGTAAAAGAAAAAGAGTTGATTCCTGGTTTATATCATGTTATAACATGAATTTTTACAGAGGCTGTACGCATAATTGTGCATATTGCGATGGTAGATCTGAAAAATATAATGTAAAAGGTGATTTTGGTGAAGCCGTTGAAGTTAAAACCAATGCCATAGATATTTTGAAAAAAGAGCTTGAAAGAGATAAAAATTTTAATGGCAATTTTAAAAAAGGATTTATAATGTTAGGTGGAGGTGTCGGTGATTCATATCAACCAGCTGAAAAAGAATATAAACTTACAAAACAAGCATTAGAACTATTTGAAAAATATAATGTTCCAATTCATATTCTTACTAAATCAAATTTAATCAAACGAGATATCGATATATTAAAAAAGATAAACAAAAAATCTAGAGTAGTTGTAAGCATGAGTTTTTCATCAGTAAATGAAAAGATTAGTAGTATTTTTGAACCAAATGTTCCAACTCCTGAAGAAAGATTAAAAATTTTATCAAAATTTAAGAATGAAGGTTTTTCCTGCGGTATGTTTCTTCTACCAGTTATCCCATTTATTACAGATAAACCGTTTTTAATTGATGAAGCAATTAAAAAAGCAAAAGAAATAAGTCTGGACTTTGTAATTTTTGGTGGGTTGACACTCAAGGATGGAATGCAAAAGAAGTATTTTATGGATGTCTTAGAAAAAAATTATCCTGAATTAATTCCTAACTATGAAAATATCTATAAAGGTAATGAGCAGGGTAATTTTACAAATGAGTATTATGATTCTATAAATGATAGTTTCAGTTTTATTTCAAGAAAATATGGAGTTAACAAAAGAATTCCTTCAATTCTTTTCAAGGATTTTTTAGAGGAAAACGATCTTGTGAGTGTAATACTTGATCAAATAGATTATCTACTTAAACTAAAAAGAGAAAAATCCCCATATGGTTATGCCTCTCATTCTATTTCAGAACTTGATAAACCAGTTTCATCTATGAAATACAATTTACGTAAGATAAAAGGTGTTGGACAAGTTACAGAAAAAATTATTTGGGAGATACTCAACACGGGTACTTGTAAGTATTATGAACGTTTACTTAAAGGGTAATTTTTTATATAAATTCTCTTTCATAAAAAAATTATTAGATATATTTTCTTTATATCGGAAAGATTTAATAATAAGAAACATAACCCCATATATACCAAAAAAGGAAATTTAAATGAGCGAAAAAAAACAAATAAAATTACCTAAAAACAAAACAAAGATAATATGTACAATCGGCCCTTCTTCAAAGGACATAAATATTTTAGAGAAGATGATAGATGAAGGAATGAGCATTGCCCGTCTTAATTTTTCTCATGGTTCTTTAAAAGAACATAGCAATCTTATTGATAATATTAGAAAAGCGGCGAAAGAAAAAAAGATAAATATTCCAATACTCGCAGATCTACCTGGAGCAAAGATAAGGATTGGTAAACTTGAAAATGACAAAATATTTTTAGAAAAAGGTCAAACTTTAACTCTCACTACAAAAAATGTACTTGGTACAAAAAATATAATTCCAGTTAACTACAAAAAACTTACAAAGAGTGTGGAAAAGGGAAGTACAATTTATCTAAATGACGGATATATCAAATTAAAAGTTATTGATGAACAAGAGGATAAAGTTAAATGTAAGGTCCAAATGGGTGGAACTCTTTATTCACATAAAGGAATAAATATACCTGGGGAAAAAATATTTATTGATCCAGTAACCAAAAAAGATTTAAAAATCGTTGATTTTGCTTTAGAAAAAGGTATTGATATTTTTTGTATATCTTTTGTTGAAAATTCAGACAATATCCTTGAAGTTAAAGAATATGCAAAAAAGAAAGGAAAAAAGGTTTTTATTATTGCTAAAATCGAACGTGATGAAGCAATTAAAAATTATGATGATCTATTAAAAGTTGCTGATGGAATTATGATTGCAAGAGGTGATCTTGGAATACAGATTCCAATTGAGAATATTCCAACTATTCAAAAAAGCCTTATTCGAAGAGCAAATATTGCTGGAATACCTGTTATCACTGCAACTCAGATGCTTAAATCAATGACTGATTCAAATAGACCAACAAGAGCAGAAGTAACCGATATTGCTAATGCAATAATTGATGGAACAGATGCAATAATGCTATCTGAAGAAACAGCTGTAGGAAAGTATCCTGTTGAAACTATTGAAATGATGTCAAAAATTGCCCGGTCAACAGAAAAAAGACGTAATGGTGCAGGGCTTCCAAGTAATCTTAAAGAATTTCTAAAAAAAACAGTTAAGGACTCAGAGTTATCAATTGCCGATGTTATTTCTTTAAATGTTATAGAAGCTCAAAAGATTCTAAATACTAAATATATTCTTAGTACCACATCTACAGGTAGTACTGCGCAAAGAATTTCTAGATTCAAACCTAATTGTTGGATTATTTCATTTAGTAGAAATAAAGAAACATGTGATTTTCTGTGTTTTTCATTTGGAGTATATCCAATTCATATGGAAAATAAACAAAAAAGCTGGCACAACTTAATTTTAAAATATATTAAAGAAAAAAACATGGTTGAAAAAGGAGATATCGTAATACTTACCCAGAGAAGATTTGAAGAAGAAAAAGGAAGTACTGATTCTCTTGGAATTATTGCAATTTAGATATTAAAATTAAAATAAGATTTATGTTGTAATAGGTAAAGCAGCAGGTTTCCAAGAGCTGGTGCAGAATACATCTATGTACAAAACAGCTTTGGCTGATCCTATACATAGGTTACAGGATAGATGATAATTGCTGGTAACATTATAGGTGCAGCAACGGTTTCACTTGGTTTTGAAAATTTTTTAATGCTTTTTTTTAGTTTTTTTATCAAAATATAAAAGTAATTTTTTCTTTTACCTATATAATATGGAACTAAATAAGATAATTTTCGGACCTAAAAAATACATCGTATTTTTCACAATTATCTTTCTAATACTTTTTTTTGGGATAACTCTTGTATATTTTGGTTATAATGAAAGTTTTTACATAGACAATAATTTAATAAATTCAATTTTCAAGGGACTTACACTTTTTGGCGATGCCCGGTTTTTCATTATTGTTTTTGCTGTATTTTATTTTGGAATAGATAAAGAATTTGGAAAAAATCTATTGTATATATTTTTGCTATCAGCTTACATTAATACTTTTTTAAAATCGTTTATCAAAGATCCAAGACCTAATACCAACCTAGAAAATGGTAAACCTATCGAGAATACCTTTGGTTTTCCTAGTGCCCACGCTCAGATTAGTGCTTCTTTTTGGGGGTATATATTCTATAATATTAAAGACCATATAAAACGGTATTTCGTTCAAGGTTTGTGTATCTTTTTTATTATAATTGTATCCGTTTCTCGTTTAATGATTGGCGTTCATGATGTTATAGAAGTCTTTGGTGGAATTATTATAGGTTTATTTGTTCTTGAGCTATTTATCTTAGTAAAACCTAGGCTTATTGGATTTGAACATGTTCCTCTAAGATTAAAACTTCCATTTGTTGGCCTTTTTGCTTTTGTTTTATGGTTTTCAATGATCTATTTATTTCCTGGTTCTTTCAGAGAATTTGGTCAACTAGGCGGGATATTTTTTTCAGCGTTAGTTTTTATTCCAATCGAAGAAAAATTTGTTGAGTATACAACTGAATTTTTTGAGTTGAAAATAAGATTTATTGTTTCATTAGTTTCCATAATTCTTATTATTGTTGCTTTTTTCTTGATTGATTACATACTTGCAAAAGTTATTCTTTTAGATTACATATCTATATTTATTGAATACATTATACTAGGTTTTTTTATACTTTTATTTATACCTTTTATCCTAAAAAGGGCAATAAATCATTATTACTAAATAATTTTAAGAAAAATATGGGTGTTGGATTAAAAAATTTAAGAGAAATATTTGAATTCTTTCAAATAGATTTTCAAATATTTTCATAAATAAAAACTCTCTTGTTTTATCCTTCGAATTTATTATATTGAAATTCCAATTTATTTTTCCAGATGAAAATACGTAGGAGAACAGCTTTGGAGTTTGTTTTGAAAATTCACCGTTAGTATAAACTGATATTTGGCAGTTATGCATTCCATAGTAGCTATTTTTTGGAAAAGAATCATCTGATGTATCATCGGGATAAATATAAAAACTGAATTGCCCACTACTGTCTGTTGTATATTTTTCGCCTTTGCATTCAATTTCAATGTTACTAACAGGTATTCCAATAATTGTAACGCTTCCAGTAACCTCTATTCTATCTTCCCATGGTTTATCATTTATAATCCAGCCGATGTAATCACTTACGCTGTAGAGATAATTTTTAAGCGGCTGAAAATTTGGTCCTATAAGTGCTGCTAGATTATTTATAAATTGGATAAAATCATTTGTAAAAGAGCTTGTAAAGTTTTCAACAGATTCTATGAATCCGTCAAAATCACTTTTAAACAGTTTGTTTATCGTTGTTGAAAAATAGGTCACGGGAACCGTGATTAGCACGTTTACTATCTTAACAAATAAGATTGCTATATCTATGTTTTGAAGTTTATCTGCAAAGTTAGTTGCTAAATTAACTCCTTCTACAAATAAATTTCTTCCTTCATCATATAAATCATATAACCATCCAAGGCGATTTTTTATTAAATCGATTATTTTGTTTAATAAGCCTTCAAATAAATATTTTGAAAAATCCCAGTATTCTTGAATTAATTGATTTAATTCATTTTTTGTGGTAACTGAATTTAACAATTCTTCAGGAATCGGATCATATCCATAGTCTTTTAAAGAATTTGATAGTTCAACAAAATCTATCTTAAGATCTTCACCGAGAACCTTGTTAAGAATGTTATAGGCTTCTGTTTTTTCTTCTCCATCAAAATTGTTTTCGATATATTGATTTAATATTTGTAACTCACTTTCTGTTAGATATATCTCTGGGACTGGTTCATCATTTAGTGGTTTTATATCCTTAGTATTAGAAGCTTGATTTGTTTGTGCAACAGAAGTTATTGGAAAAATCAGCATTAAACATGCCATAAAAATGGCCAAAAATATTTTTTTCATCTATTTTACCCCCTTACCTTAACATTATTTATATATATCTATGGCTTATTTAATATTTACGAGGATAAATTCGTCATTTAACGACATTCACAAAAAATATGAAGGAAAATTTAATATTTTCAATATTAAACGACAAAAATGCAAAAAATTCAACAAAATATTTATATAAGGAATTATAAATTTAATATTATAAATATATGTCCTGAAATAATTGCAAGAAGGGGTGAAAATGAAAAGAAAATCAAAAATAGCATTATCTATACTATCAGTTACTTTATTGATTTATATAGCATCAGAGGGAATAATTTCAGCAAGCCACGGAGAAGATCCTATTGAAAATATGTTTTTTATGAAAAAGTTAAAAGGTTTTCTAGGAAAATTTGAAGGTGATTTAAAATATTTAGACGACCCTCCAATTTTCCCTGGCTTTGCAAAAAATTCTGATTCATTAGTAGTAACTTCAGCATCCTTTAACGCAGAATGGTCTAAAATCGATAAAAAAGACAGCATATGTATCCTTCCAGAAGGAAAAATAAGTGCAGGGGACACAATCAGCGGCTGTAAAGGAACAGTTATATTAGTGTACACACCTGCAGAACAAACAATAGGAATATGGGAATTTGGCAGCAGTAAAAAAAATACTGAGCCAAAAGAAGAAGATCCGTTTAATTATGATGAGGGTAACGAAACAGACATAGATGAAAATATTGTAATTCCAAAAATTACAATTACAAAACCAGATATAAATTCATTTTATATCTTAAACAATAAAAAATTTAACACACATATTACACGGATTATCGGAGATATTGATATTGAAACTAAAATCAAAAATACTTCAGATATAAATGTTTCTTTTGTTAAATTCTACATAAATGATGAATATGTATATAAAGCTGAAGAACCGCCTTTTATGTGGAACTGGAATGAAAAACTAATAAACAAGAAATGTACGATAAAAGTTGTAGCATATAATGAGCATCTCGGTGAGTTATCTGAAGATCACATCTCGGTTGTAATAACAAATTTCCAGATAGTATAGATTTAAAGCAAAACAATTATAATTGCTTTTCATATAGCACAAAAATAGATGCATAGGATTTTCAAATATTGGCTATTATTCATAATGATTTTATCAATTGTTGCTGCATTTTTAGTTGAAATTGAATCAATTTTGTTCGGTTTTATTTTTTTACCAATGTCTATTATATGTGCAGTAATTCTAATACTTGGATTTTTTAATAAATAGATCTTATTAAAATCAACTATTATTTTCTTGGTTTTACATCTAAAGGTTTAATTTTTTCTAGAGGTTCAGATAAAATTCCAAGTGATCTTATTTTTCCACCGCTTTTTGCAATAATTAGATCATCTTTTGTTATTCGAAATTTACCAGTTTTATAATTAAAAAAACGTTGCAATGTATAGCTGATTGGATTTTGTTTGTAATATTCTTTTCCTTCATCAGTTTTTTTGTAAATTCTTCCTTGAAGATCAATATGATATTCTTCACCTAGATAGAATTGTTCTTTCCAGGGATTTTTTGGTTTTAAAGCATGAGGTGAAAAGTCTCCAATTATTTCATAATTATACATGTTTCTAAATTGAAGAAGTTTTTCATCAGTTGTGTCCCTAGCTAAGATAATATGTATATCAGCATTATCCGGAAGTCTTACAGCTCTACCTATACTCTGGATATGGTATGCTTCAGTAATTGCTGTTGACACAATTATCAAGCATTTAATGTTTCTCTTATCATATCCTTCAGAAAGCATTCCAACCGATACTAGAGTTGATATCTCATCTCTCTGAAAAGCATCCAATGCCTCTTCATCAGTGTTCTTGCTATGATAAACCGGATAACCTGTTAATTTTGAAATGGTATTTGCCTGTTCTATTCTTTTACATATCACTAGAGTTGGTACATCTTCGCTTTGTTTTAGTAGTTCTATTGCTTTTGGTATTCTTTTTTCTGCATTATATACAATTGATCTTCTCTTAAATATCATAGAATCAAGTTGTTCTCTGAAATTCCATTTTTCGTTTTCGCCAGAACTTCGCATTCTTCCGATATATCTTCTTATTGCATCTGAATACTCTTCATATTGTTCTCTTTCATTATACTCCAGACCTATAGAATGAAAATAAACTGTAAAATCGCTAACTTTAGCATCTTTCAAAGGTACATCGATTATTATATTACCTAAATATTCTAATGATTTTTTATTTGGAGTGGCAGACAAACCAATTATATCGTTATATCCAATATTTTCATATATTTTTTTAAAAACAGGGCTCGTACTACGATGACATTCATCTACAATAAATAAATCACAGGTTTTTCCCTTTGAGCGTTCTTTTGAAAGTATATGAAATGTTTCTACTTCAGCAGTATATAACTCATGTTTATGAAGTTCTTCAGTCCATTGTTTTTTAAGTTTACGCGTCGGAACACCAACTAAAACATTCCGATAGTTTCTATCCTTAATTAATAAAATAGTCGCATAAGTTTTTCCAGTTCCAGCAAAAGCTTTTACAATACCAGATCCTTTAAATTTATGTAAAAGTCTTTTTTGCCAGTCGTATGGTTCAAAGGCCATATTTCTATATAACACCTAATTAATTCCATATGTTAACTAATAAATGCTTAAAAAACCTTATGCTAATAAATAAAATTTTGATCAATATTTTATAAAAAAAGGCAACTTAATACAACAAAAAAATATTTTTATTTTCTAGGTAATGAGATGCTATCAGATAAAAATAAGATATTACTTCAAATAGGAAATTTTTCTTTTGCTTTTCTTACGGTTATTGTTAATGCTTTAGCAAATATTATTCCAATTGGTGGTAATTTAACTGGAGATATTGCTAATGGTATTCCAAATCTGTTTGTTCCAACAGGTCTTACTTTTGCTATATGGAGTATAATTTATGTTCTTATCATAATCTTTGGAATTTATCAAATCAAAGATATATTTAATAAGGAAAAAAAGCAAGATACTCCCTATATTGAAAAAATTGGAGTATTTTTTATACTTGCTAGTATAGGCAATATTACATGGATTTTTTTATGGCACTATGAACAAATTGTTTTATCTATGCTGCCAATGTTACTTTTATTTTTCTCACTTTTAATGATTTACCAAAGACTTGAGATTGGTAAGAGTAAAACTCAATTAAAAAAGAAAATATTTTACCATCTTCCTTTCAGTGTATATTTCGGATGGATTACAGTTGCAACAGTTGCCAATATTACAGCAGTTTTAGTTGAAACTAATTGGAATGCATTGAATATAAATCCTGAAATTTGGATAATACTTATCATATCAATTGTTGTACTATTGACTATCTTGATTCTAATAAAAAGAAAAGACATTGCATATTGCCTTGTAATAATCTGGGCATTATTTGGCATATATCTAAAAAGAATGACAGATGATCCCAATTTTGGAGTAAGAGAAAACATTGCATATACTTCATTAATTGGGATTATAATAATAGTTATTTCCATTATAATTGTAATATTATACAACAAAAATCGGTTTTTGAAAAAATAATAAGAAAAATTGGCCTGGTTGGTAATAAGAATTACCAGCCTGCTCACCTTATCATCATGGAACTGTTAGCTCCGATAAGGCACTTTATAACGAAATATAACCTACCCCCCAGACCATATCATATATAGATTATTGTAACTTAAAATTTTCTAATATAATTTATTTGCAACATAAATGCTATAAAAATACCTATAAAGAAAAAAATTAATAAATATTAGCTTAGATGGGGATTTAATAATATTCTTAGTTTTTAAGATATAAAAAACATTTGTTACAAATAGAAAAGCAATATTTAATTATTAAAAAAATATACAAAGTATTGAGTTATGACGATGAAGGATATAAAAAGAATAATAATACCTGTGGATAATACAATCGATTCTGAAAAAGCAGTTGAAAAAGGTGCTTATCTAGCAAAAATATTAGGCGTAGAAGCAAAAATCATTACTATAAATGATACTCATCAATTTATATCATCAGTTGTTCTTGAAGATAAACTTAAAAAAGAAACCCAGAATTTTCTTGATAATTTTAAAAAGATGGGTGAAGCTTTTGGAATAGAAATTGGAACAGAGATAATTGCAGGTAAACCCTCTGAAGAAATAATAAAATTTGCAAGAGAAGGAGATCTTATTATAATCGCTCATCACGATCGAACAAAAGGCCTTGATAAAGTCATGGAAAAAAGTGTATCTAAAGAAGTAGTTGAAAAATCACCTTGTTCTGTTTTTGTAGTTAAATCAAATTAAAAAAAAAAAGTTTGTTTTATTTTTTGTCTTTTTTATCTTTATCTTTTTTTACTTCATAATCCGCATCAATTGTATCATCATCACCAGGATGACCTGACCATGATTCCTCTTTACCTTGTTTTGATTGTTGACCACTTGCTTGTTGAGCTTTTGCCTGTTGCTGGGCTGCTTGTTGGTATATAGATGCACCTACTTGCTGAAGCTCTTTTGATAGTTCATCAGTTTTTTCTTTGATTTTATCTAAATCTTCACCAGATAGTGCTTTTCTAAGTTCTTTGATTTTGTCTTCTACTTTCTTTTTATTTTCATCGGATACCTTATCTTTTAATTCTTCAAGAGTTTTTTCAGCGGTATGAACAATTGAGTCTCCCTTGTTTCTTATTTCTATTTTTTCTTTGCGTTTTTCGTCTTCTTCAGCGTGTTCCTCTGCTTCTTTTTTCATTTTATCAATTTCAGAATCAGATAGTTTTGTTGAACCTGTAATTCTAATTGATTGTTCTTTACCAGTTCCCTTGTCTTTTGCTGTAACATTTAAAATACCATCTGCATCAATATCAAAAGTAACCTCTATTTGTGGTACACCTCTTGGTGCAGGTGGGATTCCATCTAAATGAAATTTCCCTAAACTTTTGTTATCTGATGCCATCGGGCGCTCACCTTGAAGGACATTTATTTCTACACTTGTTTGATTATCAGCAGCTGTACTAAAGACCTTACTTTTCTTTGTTGGAACAGTTGTGTTTCTCTCAATTAATGGAGTTGCAACTCCACCGAGTGTTTCAATACTAAGAGTAAGTGGTGTAACATCTAAAAGAACAATATCTTTATCAACATCACCAGATAGAACTCCGGCTTGGATTGCTGCACCAATTGCTACACATTCCATCGGATCTACATCACGTTTCGGAGGCTTTCCAAAAATATCTTCGACTTTTTCTTTAACATATGGAATTCTAGTTGTACCACCAACAAGAACTACATGATCGATATCTGAAGCTTTTAATTTTGCATCTTTAAGAGCTTGCTTACATGGTTTTTCTGTTTTATCAACTATATTACTGACAATTTCTTCGAATTTACCTCTTGTAAGTTTCTTTTCGAGATGTTTTGGTTCATTATCAATTACTGTGATATATGGGAGATTAATCTCAGTTTGTTTAGTTGATGATAGTTCCATTTTTGCTTTTTCAGCTGCTTCTAAAAGTCTTTGAAGTGATTTTGGATCCTTTCTTAAATCAACGTCATATTCTTTTTTAAAATCATCAGCAAGAAAATCTACAAGCGCTTGATCCATATCTGTACCGCCTAATTCAGTGTCACCATTTGTACTTAGAACTTCAAATACACCTTCACCTACTTCCATGAGAGTTATATCAAAAGTTCCTCCGCCAAAATCATATACTGCAATTTTATGATCTCCTTTTTTATCAAGACCATATGCAAGACTTGCAGCAGTTGGTTCATTAATGATACGTTTTACTTTTAGACCCGCGATTTTTCCTGCATCCTTTGTTGCCTGTCTTTGATCATCATCAAAATATGCGGGAACAGTTATTACTGCCTCAGTTACTTTTTCACCAAGAAAGCCTTCTGCATCTTTTTTTATTTTTTGTAAGATAAATGCACTAATTTGTTCTGGAGAATATTTTTTCCCGCGTATATTTACTTTTTCACCTGAACCCATTTTACGTTTAATCCTATGAACAGTTCCGTCTGTGTTTGTTACAGCTTGTCTTTTAGCTGATTCACCTACTAGTTTTTCTCCTTCTTTAGTAAACGCTACAATTGAAGGAAAATAAGTGTGTCCCTCTGCGCTTTTAATAATTGTAGGACTACCCGCTTCCATTACAGCTACTTCAGAGTTTGTTGTTCCTAAATCAATTCCAATTATTTTTGCCATATATATTTCACCTCATTAATTCTCATTTTTATTTTTTGCAACTATCACATGAGCAGGTCTTAAAAGTTTATCATCCATCAGATATCCTTTCTTAACCTCCTCAACAACTGTATCATCTTTGCAATTTTCTTTTTCAACAGTTGTTATTGCATGATGATAGTTATGATCAAAATCTTGTCCTTTACAATCTATACATTTGATTTGTTCTTTTTCAAAGAAATTTTCAATATTTTTAAGTAAAAGTTTAAGACCCTTTTTTGGGTTGTTATCCTTATAAGCTATATTTAGAAGTTCATATAAATCTATAATTTCATTTAGATATTTCTTTTTTGTTTCTTCTTTTATAGATTTTATTTCTTTTTGCATTCTTTTTTGATAGTTTTGCATATCTGCAATTTTTCTCAAAAGGTTGTTATCTTTTTCTTTTATTTCTTGTTCTAATTTTTTTATTTCTTGTTCTAATTCATTATTGTTAGCTTTTGATTTGTTGGTTTTTTCTTTCTTTTTGTCTTTAGTTTCTTTAT
>CAZFFN010000069.1:0-1592 GCA_964518165.1 uncultured Thermoplasmatales archaeon | reverse complement strand
TCATATAAGTCCTAGATATATAGATTACAGATTACTTGAGGAAGATGCCCGTAAAATATTTAAGGAATCTTTTGTCCCAAAAGATTTTCAAGAAATAGACATAAAACTCAAAAAATAGATTTTAAGTTTTTATATGGTTATATATAACTTTCAAATTTTTTACCGCAATACGGACACATATTTGCATCGAAAGGTATTGGTCTGCCGCAATTAGGACATGTTCTGCCTCTGTAGTCAATTTGATATTGTGTTTTTACTTCAGGTGTTTTTATGTATAATGATTTATAGCGGAGTAATAAAAGAAAAACAGGTATAAAAAATAATAGAATTACAATATAGAGTGGTGCTGCCATCAAAATAAGAAAGCCAAACATTAAACCAAACAAAAGACTACATCCACTTATTAATACTCCAAAAGAATATCCCCATGGCTTAAGGTTTAATATCGCCCAGCCTAAAACTATAAAAAGTGTTCCAAGAAGGGATAATGTTGTTGAAAAAAATATATTGCTTGTTTTGCTAAATGAGATTTGGGCAAAAAACCAGGTTCCAACTAAAATAAAAAATGTAGCAATTAATAAAATTGCTATTGGGCTTTCTTTATCTTCTATTTTATCCATATTTTATTACCGTTTCCGTTTAATTTTAGTAATCAAAATAACAAAAGATAATGCAATTATTGCATATAATATTTCAAAACCAGGGGTACCAAGTGCTGTTGGTCTTTCTTCATAGGCAATTTCAGTTTGCGATTCTGAACCAGTCATGACTGAAAAATCAATATTAGAAATATCCCAATTTAACCAAGGTGACCCAAGTGTGTATATTATGAGTAAAACTAATCCCAAAATCAGCAACAACATTTTTAAATTTCTATCGATTTTTTCTATTATTATTCCCCCGACAACCATCGATGAAGTAAGAATTCCTATTCCTACTAATTTTAAAAATCCTGATATTTTATATGGCAACAAATTTGTTTCACTTGCTTCAAATACATTGCTTATCATGGCTCCAATAAAATACAATGCTATGCCCAATATCAAGCCAAGCATTATCAGGTCTTTATTTTTCATATTACATATTTTACATTTTACCATATGCTCCCTCCTTACCAATAATCAGTATATGATAAAACAAATATATTCAAAAGCAGTAGCACAATTCCAAATATCAACAATAGAGATTTTACATCTTTGTCAAGTTTTTCAACAAAAAAACCACCTATTACCATAGATATTACTAAAATACCCATTCCCGTAAATCTAATCATTGCAGATATCTGAAATGGCAGTCTGTAAGTTTCAGTACTCGGTCCGAGTAAAATATTGGCACCCATTCCTAAGAAAAATATAAATATTCCACCAGCTAAACCTAAAATCATAAGATTTTTCTTATTCATCTCCATTTTAACCACTCCAATTATAGAATTAATTATAGCTATAAAATACTTTATAAAAATTTTATTTAAAAAATAGCTTATTTTGTTGTTTTTTTATTTTTTTAGCACTGTTTTCAAACAATTACTAAGACTTTTATGTGCTTCTAATTCAAATATTATAGGTGCATCAGTAGCCCAACCGCCAAATGCT
>CAZFFN010000068.1:0-16973 GCA_964518165.1 uncultured Thermoplasmatales archaeon | reverse complement strand
TGGTCTTGGTAAACTAAGAAATCTTAAGGGCACATGTTTTATGGGTGAAACACCAGGTTATTTAGTTGATCCAAAGAGCGCTAAATCTGTTTTAAAAATCCTTATGAAGATCTTAAATATCAATGTAAAATTAGATGAACTTGAGAAAAAAGCAAAAGAAATCGAACACATCGCTCATCAATTAAAAGAAATGGAAGGGCTTTCAAAAGAAAAAACAGAAGAGTTAAAATATATAGGATAAAATCAAATTATAAAAAGAGTAATAAAGATAGTATTATTATTTCTCAAAACTAATAGAACCACTAATACTATCTGATTTAAATTCTTCATCATCTTCAGGACTTACGTCACCAGTATCTTTTAAATAAATTGCTTTATTTCCACCAACACTATCAGATTCTAAACCATCGTCGTCTTCAGGGTTAAAGTCACCATTATCTTTTAAATAAAAAGATCTTTCTCCATCAACACTATCAGATTCTAAAGCTTGTACCATAGGGCCTGCAGCCAATAGGAATAATGTCCCTATAAGAGCTATTGCCAATATTTTCATTTTCATATTTTTTGCCACCTTTAGATATACTTTGAAAATTATCCTATTTAAAGATATGCCGTAATTTTTGCAAAAAACTAAAAAGACAAAATGTAAAAAAGTGTTCTAATATAATTATTTATTTGTAACTTATGTAATATTTAAGTAATAAAAATCTATTAGATTTTAAATTCCATAATAGAACTAAAATCAGTTAGAATTAAATTTATTTTTGTTTTATTTCTTCAACTTTAAGTTCTATAAAACCAAATTGATTTTCAGTTAACAAACCTGTAGCCAGATACTGTTGATCTTCAACTAGATTTGTTTCATTATCAAGTTGACTAATATTCAAACTTAATGTATCAGTTAAAACAGGATTAGCATCACTTTCATAGTTAGAGGAAAGTATTGGCTCATCCTCAAAATAATAAATTCCTTCAACTTTAATTGTTTCTCCAATCAAATTATTACTCTGAGCATTAACTTGAGTAACTGTTAGTACATCATCTGGTTCATAAGTTAAAGCAAAATATGCTATTCCTGCAACTATCAAGACTACAATCAATATGTATATCATAGTTCTTGGTTCAATCAACCTTTTTTTCGCATTCATTACTCAAACACCAACACAACCTAAAATAAAAAACTCATTAATAATCCTATCCATCTAATGAAATATTATATGTTTTTTCAGGATTTTCTTTATGTATTACATATGCATCTTCTTCTGATAAAATACCTTTTTTAACTAAAGATAGCGTTCTTTTAGGTACAGTTTTAGGACCAAGAACAGCACCAGGTCTTTTTAGATCATCGATATAATCTGTTTCCATCATAAACCGATTACCTTTTTTTAATGACTCAATCATATTTTTTTTAGACGCAAGAACAGAAGGCATAAGTCCAAAATTTTCATTTTCATAAATTAAGGGCGGAGAAAAATGTTTAACAATTTTTTTTGCTTTTAAACCTACTTTTTTTCCCATTTTATAAAATTCTAAACAATTTTTAGGAGTTGTAGATTCTGTGTGTAAAATCACAGGGACACCATTTTCTTTTGCAAGTTTCATACCATATAAAAGTATTTTATTTGAATCAACCATAATTTCTTGATCTACATCAAAATGAGGTCTGCCTATCTCACCAATTCCTATGCATTCTTCATATTCATTACAAAACTCAGCTGCTTCATCCATTCCTTTTTTCATTAGTTCAACTGCCTTGTTTCTATCAAATTTATCTAAAAACTTAATGTAATCAACGGGATACGGACCAACTGTTACAAATACTCCAATATCTATTTTCTCGCGAATTTCTCTAGCCATCTTAATTGTTTCAAGGTAACAATCATTATAACTTCTCTTTTTTAAAACAACTTCTGGCATTGGGTACTGACATAAGATAAAATGTGTTCCACCTGAATTTTTAAAGTCTTTTACAGCATCAAGAAATCTTCCGTCTCTTCTAAGATGAAGATGATTATCAAAAATTATCAAGAGAGTTTACACCATAAAAACAAAATAAGAAAATGGTTTAAAAAATATGGTAAAAAAAAAGATTAGAATCGATTTTTTTTGTATTTTCGAACATAGTATGAATATCCCTTCTCAGATATTCCTTCTTCATTACCTGTTATCATCTCAATAATTCCCTGAGCTAGAATCCAACCGAAATATCCCATAAAAAATGTAAAAAAACCTGTGATACTATAACCTAATATAACTTGGACGTAGTTTTGACCACCTGTAAGAAACAATACAAATATACCAATTGTAATAAACAAAAATATTAGTAAAAACACCCATCTTAATGCATGAATCGTAATTTTTACGGTTTTGCTTGGAATTTCTTCTAGCGATATTTTTTTGTCAAAAAGCTTTGAAATATTATTCTGTCGATATCTCTTCATATTCTGTTTTTTCCCTCCTAAACACTCAAAAGTATGTAATAGAGCGATCCCGGTAACTTTATGTAATGAATTATGGCTATAAAAAACTAGTTTGTATCTAATTATGCAGATACAACACAGATGCATATGCACATGAAAAAAAAATGAATGTTTTTTTCTAGAAAAATTTAATAGTAAAAAATTTGTTTATCCAATTTAAAAGGTGGTTAGAAGCTGGATTTCGGTGAGGATGAGTTTGACGATAGAGTTTATTTTGCAAAGAAATCAAAAGATGAAATTAAAAAAGAACTGTTAGATCAAAATTTCAAAAAAGTACAAAAATCAAAAAGAGGAAAAAAGACAAATCTCCCAAAAAAGAAAAGACCTTTTTTAAAGACAGGTTTCATAGTTTTGCTCATTGGACTCATCTGTATCAGTATGATAAAATTTGGCCCATGGATGTATGTTAGCTATAATCCCTCCGGCTCAGAAAAAACAGTAGATATTAGCTATTACTCTAATTTTAGAGCTAGTAACACAAGTTTAAATAATAGTGTTGAAGATTTTTTTTCAGAAAATAGCTCTAATTATTTAGGGGTTGATAAAGGTGATTTTTATGATATTCCTAAATTTTTATCATATATAAGTTATTGTTTGATTGGTTTGGGGTTATTTTTTTCAATATTTGTTATTGTTGATAGAAAAATAAGAATATCAATCGAAAAATTACTAGTTTTTCAAACAATTTACACAGTATTAATAGTTCCTATTTTACTTTACGCAATTTACATATTATCAAGGTTTATTGGAGCTCAATTTTTACTTGCAAATAACTCATTTTTTATAAATAAAATATTACCTAATTCATATATAGTGTTTACAACACCCATTATTTTGATTTTCTTTATTTCTTTTCTCTTATATATTTTATTTATCGTTATCAAATCAAACTACAAAGAAATTTATGGACTAAATAAAGACTTAAGTTCATTAAAAATTAAGAGTTATGAAGGTGGAAATCAAAATTGAAGGAAAATTGGGTAAATAGAATAAAAAATCTATGCATAATAATGATTTCTTTAAGCATAATTTGCCTTATTTTAAATAATATTCTACCCATCTTTGCAAGTACAAATTATGAAAGTACAGGCAAAACAATTTATCTAAATATGCATTCCATTCAGAATTTTAACAATCCAAATATTGGAAACATAATTGCAAATATGGGAAACATTAATCTACTTTTATGGGCCGTAATTTTTCTTTCAATCATTTCTTTATTTGGAGTTACATTATATCCATCAAAAAGATACGGGAAAATTTCTAAAATATTTTTATACGCGGGTTTCCCATTGCTTTTCTTAAATATCTTAAATTTGATTTTATTTTTGTCTCTATCAAACCATGTTATAAATTTAAATAATTTTTTACTTTCATATGCATTTGATCCATTTAGATACTCATATCTTCCAACAATTTTATTGATCTTTTTATTACTTTTTTCAATTGTTTATTTTTATATTCTGATAAAATTGTTATTAGCAGAAATTAAAGAAAAAAAAATTGAGAAGGAAAAAATCCATAAAAAAATAGAATCAAGAAATATACAAAAAAAAGAAACAAAAAAAGAAAATATTTCCGACTTAAAACTAGTTCTTTCAAATAAAAAAGAAGAAAACAGATCAAATGACTCTACAAAAATAGAAAGCAAAAAGGATTATGAAAAAGTTGATACAGTTGATACAAGTAAAAAGCAACCAGCTGACATAGATATCAACGTCAAAGAAGAAAAATCAAAAGAGATTGAATTTGATAAAAAGATAGAACAACCAATTGAAAAAGAAGAAAAAGTTGAGAAAATAAACAAACCTGAAAATAAAATAAGCAACAGAACAAAAGATACTTCAATCTTCAAAGAAAAACTTAAAGAAAAAAAAGAAGAAAATGAAACTGAAATAAAAAAACCAGAGAAATCTCTTGAAAAAGCACTTGATAACGCAATTAAGAAAAGAAAAGGCGAACCTAAAAACATAAAAAAAGATGAAGACAATCAAAAACAAAATAAATCAGAAGGAAAAAAACCAATAAACGAAAAAAAAGAAGGAAACGAAGTTAAAAAAGCTGAGGAAAAAAGCAATAAAGATTTTCAGGTGAAATGCCCTCAGTGCAGTAATGTTTTTAATATAAAAAAGGTCGAAGGAATAAACAAAATTAAATGTCCAAAGTGTGGAAAAGAAGGAATTATCAAATTATAGATTTTTTATTTGTCAGCAACAATTCTAATTACATCACCATCTTTCAACTCATGATCTGAACCGATTGTTCTTTGTGTTTTAACGTCAATTGCTCTAATGAAATTTTCACCGATATCAGTATGGACCTTATAAGCAAGATCTTTTGCTGTACTTCCTTTTTTCATAAAATAAGCATCAGGTAGAACTCTATCCTTTTTATCTGTAAGATGAGTTTCATCTTCAACAGGGTATACAACAATCAAATCAAGCATTTCAACTGCCTTTTCAACACTTTTTTGTATCCCTGTACATCCATATTTTTTAAGTACATTTTCTTTTATAAAATTAAGTGCTCTTTTTTGTTTTTCACTAAGTTTCTCAGATTCGATTATTACAAAATCACTGTCACCCGGCTTGTATTTTAAAAAGCCCTTGTTTGCTGCATTTGATAATGCAAGTTCTGATTCAGCACTTGTAAAAACTACAGGGTAATCTCTTGATTTTATTTCTTCGATCTTTGAGTCAATATCTTCTACTGCACTATCAATTTTATTTAATGCAATAAGCATTGGTTTACTTAATTTTCTAAGATTGTCTGAAAAATTTAAAAGGTCTTCATCAGACCAAGTTGATGGTTTTTCAATGCTTAATTTTAATGATCTTATAACTGAATGTATGTGGTCTTCAGTAATTCCTAAACCTGTCAGTTGCTCAGCTAGCATTTTATCAATTGTTTTATTTTCTAGTTCACATTTTCTCGATATATTATCCCAGCTTTTCTGAATTATCCCATGCAGCCAATAGGTAATTTCTTTTTCTAAGAAAAGTACATCATCAATTATATTATAATTCTTGTTTTTTACTGGATTTCCTTCTTTATCAGTTGACCCAGACGCATCGACTATATGAATTAATGCATCAGCTTGACGTAAATCATCTAAGAATTTATTTCCAAGGCCTTTACCTTTAAAAGCATCTGGAACTAGACCTGCGACATCTATTGCTTCAATTGGAACAAAACGTGTTCCATCGAAACATTCAGAATTATTTGGATTGCATGTTACATCAAAATGTTTACATGGACATTTTTTTCCGACATACATAACACCTCTATTTGCATCAATTGTAGTGAAAGGATAGTTTGCAATTTCAGCGTGAGCGTTAGTTGCTGCATTAAAAAAAGTTGATTTACCAACATTTGGTTTTCCAACTATCCCTATTTGCATGCCCATTTTTTTACTCCAATATATCTTCTACTTCATCTACAACATCAGCATTGTTTTCAAAACGTTTTACTTTTTCATCAGATCTTGTTTTTTTATTATTTGTAAATGATACTCCTTTTTTTGCAAGTAGTTCTCCATTTACATTTGCCTTTTTTGATAGATATATTTTTTCTGCTTTTATATTACCAAGGATTTCAGATTTATCCTCGATTTTAACATCTTTATCTGAATTAATATTTCCTTCAACTTTTGTTTTTTCACCGCAAAAAAAGTCACCAGTTGTTCTAATTGTTCCAGTTATAGTTGATTCTTTATCAATAAAGGCATTTCCTTTTATATCATAATTACCTATTATTTTTGATTTTTTACCAATTCTTATGTTATAATCGACTTTTGATTTTTGTACCCCTATTATTGAGTTGTTTGGTATAAATAAAAATGTTTCAGAAATGGGAATTGTATCCCCTTCGTTTTCCTCGATTTCTTCAAGAAGTCTCTCTATTTCTTCACTGTGCCCCATTTTTAACATCTGCATAAGATATATAAATAGATATATCACCATCGGAATAGGGCTTCTAATATTTATCCATCCTTCAGCTTCAAAACCATCATCTATTTCAACACTATCTCCAACATCCAAATCCCCCTCTAAAGAAAGTTTTCCTTTAACTTTTACTTTCTCGCCAAAATAAACGTTGCCGCCACTTTTTATATTTCCACCAATACTTGAAAAAATATCAACACGAACATCATTAGTTGACTCTAAATCACCATCGATTATTACATGCTCGCCGACAAAAATTCTACCATCTGTTTTAATTCCAAAACGTATTAGACATCTATCACCGACGACGACATCACCTTTTGTAACAATCATTTTTTCCTCAAATTTAGTTCCTTCTGGTATAACTAATGTCTTCCTATCAAAAACCATTGGCTAAAAGGAATACAATAACTCGATATAAAACCAACGGATAAAAAGAAAAAAATAAAAAAATAAAAACGAAAAAACTACTCAGTGAGCCACTCATCATCAATACGAGTATAATCGGATATCTCGTCTTTACTAAACCATAACTTTATTTCAAATTCAGCAGTGTCTTCTCCATCAGACCCGTGAACAATATTTCTACCAATGAATTGTCCAAAGTCACCTCTAATAGTCCCCATAGATGCATCTTGTGGATTAGTTTTACCCATCATATTTCTAACCATACTAATTGCATTGTTTCCTTCAAGAACCATTGCAACAACAGGTGAACTGCAAATATATTTTACAGTAGGTTCAAAAAAAGGTTTACCCTTATGAATGCCGTAGTGTTTTTCAGCTAGTTCCCTACTTACTGAAACCATTTTCATAGCAACTACTTTTATACCTTTTTTTTCAAAACGATTAATAATGTTGCCAATAAGACCGCGTTGAACAGCATCTGGCTTGATCATGACAAATGTTCTTTGTTTTTTCATTTAATTACACCTGATTAACTTAATACAGGGATACTTAATTTATATAAAGAATTAACGGACTAGATAATTGATTTAGCTATAATATACAACAGAAAACTAGTTACATTAAACAAAACATGACCAATAATCGCAGCATATAGATTTTTTGTTTTAATGACAATGTAAGCAAATATTATACCAATAAAGATTGGGATTATAGCAGGATACAATTTACCATAACTTAAATGTGCGACACCAAACAATATCGATGTTGATATAATTGCAATATTTTGTCCAGCAAAACCCTCAATTTTTTCCAGTAAAAAACCTCTGAAAAAAAACTCTTCAGCAACAGGCTGGATAGCTACAAGTAAAAAAAGACTAACTGGAGAAAACAGACCTTCTAAATCTTGAATGTTACCTAAATCTTCTTGTTTAACACCTAGTTGAATTAGCATAAACTCAACAATAAACAATAGTATAAAAATAAAAACTACAGATAAAATACCCCATAAAAAAGCAATATCAATATTTTTTGATGTTAATCTAACCTTTTTAAATACATCTCTAATATTAAGACGGTTTACAATTACATACCAAAGAATAGGTATTACAATAAGAGCAGAAATTACAATCACAAATTGAAAAAACAATACAAATACCTCTACCATCAAACCACCTGAAGAAATTAGCTGACTGGCCTGTTCTAACTCCTCAGAAGTATTTGGGTTAAAAATAGAAAGAATTGGCGTAATAATTATTACAAAAAAGGTAATCACCATAAGAAGAGCTGCTATGATATGAAGGAAATTTTTATAGTTAAAATCCATACAGCGGTGTATCCGCTAATATTTGATAAAAGTTTTTAAATATTGGTTCGTAATTCCCCAAAAGAAGAAAACAGGGGCCCGTGGGGTAGCTTGGCCCATCCTCGTGGCTTTGGGAGCCATGAACCCCGATTCAAATTCGGGCGGGCCCATTTCTTTATAATAATAGGAATCTTTTTTAATACGAAACGCTATTTTGAATATGTAATTGCACGTGCAGGTAGGATGGGATGAAGAATAGAATAATTACGATTCTAATGATATTTCTAGTTTGTTTTTCAACATTTCAACTAATAAACAATCTTGAAAAATGTGAAGCATCAATATTACCAAAATTTTATGTAGATGATGATTACAATAGTGAAACATCTGGTTGGCAGATAGATCATTTTGACACAATTCAGGATGCAATAGACTCACCGAACTGTACAAACGGAGACAGAATTATTGTATACCAAGGAACGTATAATGAGAACATAATAATAAACAAAAGTATTGATTTATTTGGTGAAGATAGGTCTAATACAATTATTGATGGTGGAAATGGACCTGACGTTTTAATAACCGCTGCAAATGTGGATATCAGCTCATTTACCATTACAGATAGTTCTGCTGCAGCTACAGATGCCGCATGTGTACAAGTAAACGCAGATAATTGTAAGATAGTAGATAATATAATTAAGGATTGTGCGATAGGAGTTTTTGTAAATGACTCCAACTTTGTAACTATAGCATACAATAGCATAACTGATAATGGAGAAGGCATCTTTTTTTCATCTTCTAGTAGATGCATCAATAATACTTTGGAACATAACAATATTTACAAGAATCAACAAAATGGAATCTACATGAATGATACATGCAATTATAATACTATTTCAAATAACAATATTTACAGCAATGGCTATAACGGCATTTTTTTACAAAACCATTGCAACCATAATACTATCTCAGAAAACTCAGTTTACAGCAATACCTTTACAGGCATCAGAATTGATAATTGTAGTTCAAATACTATTTATAGAAATTCTAGAATCAGTAATAATGACCTTTATGGTGTTATGATATCCGGTTCAAATAACACTGTTGAAGATAATATAATTGCAGATAATAATTTCCATGGAATATTTCTCATCGCAGATGATGATTCAACAATTTCTGAAAACACCATATCAGAGAACACATATGAGGGTATCAGAATACATAACTCTTCATCTGCCATTATAAAAGAAAACTATATCAAAAGCAACTCACGATACGGCATTCATATAAACTATTATGCAGTAAATAACCTGATATATAACAACTTTTTTTCTGGAAATGATTGTAATGCAAGAGATATAAGCCAAAATACTAATCTTTGGAATCAACCCAAAACAACAGGATCAAATATTCTAAAGGGCCCTTATATTGGCGGTAATTATTGGGAGGACTACAGCGGTAATGATTCAGATGGAGATGCATTAGGTGATGAAAATTATATAATAAACGGAAATTCAAGTATAGATCAGTTCCCACTAATGTACCAGCTCCCGTCAGCAGATACAAGTGGACCGTATTCTGCATCTACAGGAGAAAAGATATCTTTTGATGCATCAGATAGCATTAGTCCTGATGGCAATATAACATCTTATAACTGGGATTTTGGTGATGAATCTACCGGTTCAGGCAAAAAAACATCTCACACATATACGGAAGCTGGAACATACACCGTAACTCTTACCATCTATAACAATTTAGGTGGTTCTGATAGTGAAACAACCACAGCAACTATAACCGATGATACAATAGCTCCGACAATCACAATAAATCAGAAAGGAGAAAAAGGAGGTCTTTCAAATCTATTTACTTTTTCAGCATATGTAACAGACAATGTAGAAGTTGACAATGTTTGGATAGAGTATTGGTACAGTGAAAGCAACGGAAAGATGACTGCAAACATGGAAAATACTGCCAGTACTCTTTACAAAAAGGTAATAACTACACAAAAATCAACGGATGAGATATATTGTGTTATATATGCAAATGATACATCTGGTAATACTGCAAACACAAAAAGTCCATATGCAGATATTGGTGATCCATATTCCGGTTGTCAGGTACTAGAAGAGATAACATTTGATGCATCGGGCAGCTTTGATTTAGATGGAAATATAAGTTCATATGAATGGGACTTTGGTGATGGGAAAAAAGGTTCTGGTGAAAAAAATAAACATATATATTATGCAAATGATTTATACACAGTTACTCTCACAATAACAGATGACGATGGAAACACTGATTCTGATAGTACCTCTTTGATAATATCCTCCTTAAGCAGCATAAATGCAAGCATTAAAACTGTCAATAATCTTGCAAATTGGTCTAATACCGACCTAAACGAAAGCATCTATGCTTATGATACTGATGGAGATGATGTAATGGATGCTTTTTCAGATGAAAATGACATATTTTCAAATGTGAAAACCAGTTCATTTAAAGCAGATAACAAAAACTCATTTTTAATTTCAGCAAATGAAGATTTGAACAAATTATACATTTGGAATGTAGAAGATGACAAAATAATAAATGTTACATATCAAAAAGGAGCAATTACTGAAGACAAATTGGATAAATTCGATAAACAAAGAACAGTTAAAATACAAGTTAACAAAGCAGAATGGATATATATAGAAGTCTCAGATAAATATCCAGAAGAAAAAATGATAAATATATTGCGATCTGATAACAGCCAAATTTCTGATGATATGATATCAAGAAAAAACAATAAAATATATATCTTAGATGATCCCTCAACAGTTTACAAGATAAATTATGAATATACTCCTCCTCCAATTGGGGATGGAGAATTTTTACCCTTGCCTGGTAGCACAATAGGTAAACAAAATAATACAATATCAATTTATTACAATGTGCCCGTTGAAATAATATATGGGGATTTTTATAATTTAATAACTGGAACACATATTAATATAAAAGATAAAATCAAAACTGTAGATGACAATAAAACATTTGTTTATACTCCAGCATACAATCTTGAAGAAGGAGAATATCAATTACAGTTAGAAGTTAGATCAATTGAAAGCAGGCAGACGTCAGAAGATGCAAAGGTGTATAAATTTGAGCCATATACTCCTGAAAGCCAGAAATTACCAATTATGCTGATTCTATTGCTAACCGGCATCATTGGGGGTATAATAATAGGAACATATATATTATCAAAAAAACTAGACATAAATCTCGAAAGTTTCATATATTTTAAAAACAAAAAAATTATTCCATTTTTCAAACCTTTTGTTTTTGGTCCGTTAAGAATTAATGTAAAAGAAGATAATATAAAAAAAGCAGAATTCTATGTAAATGGAAAACTTCATGAAACAATAACTGAACCGCCATATAATTGGGATTATGATAAAACAGGTATAATGCGTCCAAAAATTGAAGCAAAAGTATATGACAACACTGGAAACGAAAGTTCAACAGGTGAAATGACATTTTATGTTTTCAATAACAGACTTTTTAGATAAAAGGGCAAGTTTTATCTAAACCATTTCTTATTTTAAAAGACATGAAAATAACAAAAATTTACGGATTAAATTATGATTCAAATATATATGTTATAGATGGAAAAAAACCATCTATCATAGATACTGGAACAGGTATGCATCATAAACAAGTCATATCAAAAATATCAGAAATAATAAACTTAGAAAAAATAAAACAAATAATCTTAACCCATGAACATTTTGATCATACAGGCGGTGCTAAAAAAATTAAAAATGAACTTAAAGATGATTTAAAAATTATTGCACATGTTAATGCAGCAAAAAGAATAGAATCGGGGAAAAGCGATTTTGCAAAAATGCTTGGTCAAGAATTTGAAACTGTACCAATTGATATAAAATTAAAAGACAATGATGAGATAAAAATTGGAAGTGAAATTTTTAAAGTATTTCATACGCCGGGTCATACTCCAGGATGCATATGTTTATATGATAAAAACACAAAATCATTAATTTCTGGTGACACAGTTTTTTCACATGGTTCTTTTGGCAGATACGATTTTCCTGGAGGAAGTTTAGAAGACCTAAAAAACTCAATAGAAAAACTAACTAAATTAGATGTAGAAAATTTATATCCCGGCCATGAAAGTATTGTAGAAAAAAATGCAAATGCCCATATTAAAAAAAGTTATGAGAATTGTAAATATTTAAGATAAATATGAAAAATCCGAGGACACTTTTAAATAAACTCAAATGGAAAAACGATCTTGATTTTAAAAAAACAGAAGTATGGTATTTGCATAGAGGTGCACCGGAGGATACAAAGATTATAACTGGGAAAGAAATAATTGCTATCGGGCGCTCTTTTATGAAAACAAAAAAAGCTATGATTCCATTTCATAGGATTTTTAAGATCATTTACAAAAATCAAACAATCTTTAATAGAAAAAAATATAGATAAAATAAACTAGGAGTTAATGCGTAATATGAAAATTACACCAATAGCATCTGACTCATTAGGAGTTAGATCGATGGCAACTTATGTAGAAACAAAAGACTGTAAAATTCTAATTGACCCATCTGCAGCATTAGGTCCAAAAAGATACAGACTTCCACCACATAAAAAAGAACAAGAAGCACTTTTTAAAGCAAAACAAAAAATTGCAGAGATTGCAGAAAAATGCGATATTTTTACAATCTCTCATTACCATTACGACCACTTTGATCAAAATGAAACTTTCTATAAAAATAAAAAAGTATTTGCAAAAGACATAAAAGAAAATATTAATAAATCGCAAAAAAAACGCGGATCTGAATTTAAAAAACAAGTTGGAAAATTTTGTGAAATAAAATATGCAGATGAAACTATACATAGAATAGGCAATACCACTCTTGAATTTTCAAAACCATTTTTTCATGGACCTAAAAACGTAAGGCTCGGATATGTTATAATGACAACAGTAAAAGATTCTGAAAAAACAGTTTTACACTCTTCAGATGTACAAGGCCCAATTACAAAAGATGCGACAGATTATATCATTAAACAAAATCCAGATATTCTAATAATGGATGGTCCACCAACAATATTTTTAGGTTGGAGGCTAAGTATGAAAAACCTAGAAGACGCTTCAAATAATTTTGAAAGGATATGCACAGAACTTAATTGTGAAATAATACTTGATCATCACCTACTGCGTGATCTAAAATATAAAGAAAAATTTCCCGTTGCTTATAAAAAATGCAAAAAAGTTAAAACTTTCGCAGAGTATTTAGGCAAAGAAAACAATACCCTAGAAGCACACAGAAAAGAATTATGGGGTAAAACAAAATGAGCTTCCTTGATAGATTAGAAAAAAAGATTGAAAAAAAAGAAAAAGAAATAGACAAACACAAAGATAAAATCGATGATTTAAAAGAAAAACTTGATGAAGGAAAAATAAACAGAGCAGAGTTTAATATTAAAAAGAGAAAAATTGAAGAGAGAATAAAACACTGCGATGCAAGAATAAGAGTACTCAAGGGTCTAGAAATAAAAGAAAAAAGGCATCAAGAAGAACTAGCTGAAAAAAAGAAAGAAAAAAAGGAAAAGAAGAAAAAGAAAAAAGGTTTATTTTGATTCTTCTAAATTGTTTACCTCACCAATAAATAAAATTGTTCCAGTTTCTTTATGATGGATTGTAAATAAGAACGGTTGGTCACAGTCAACTACAATCCTTTTTGGCGTATCATTTGGATCAGCTGAAGTTGTAAACATAACAACTGCAGTTGCGGCAGCAGCTTCAGTTCCTTCTTCGTTTACCTCAACAAATGCTTTATGTAAAACCTTACTTATGAAAAGATCTTCGCTTTCATTCATTCCTGAAAAATCTGCATTTGTACCACTAAACGCATCCTTCATTCCAAGATTTATCAAATAATCCTCAAGCGAATATTTTGTTTCAAACTTAAATTTTGGAAGATATATGTCAACTTCTTTTCTTGTCATATCGTCTATCCATTCTGAGTAGATATCACGATTAAGTGAATTAACAATTTCTGATAAATCAGTTAAATCTTCTTCTTGTGGAAGCATTATCATCATTGATAGATCACTTCCTTTGTATTCTAGTTCTAAAATCTTTAAGTCCTCAGTTTCTGTGTAGTTAAATTTGTCCTCAGTTTTATTAAGTTTCATTGTGTCAACAGAAACTGTTTCACCATCTGAATTTAGAAAATCACGTTCTGTAGTGTTTTTTTCATCAAACTGTATCTGCCATGTACCCTTGAAATATATTGCATTAGTTAAAATAAGTCGGGTTAAAACAGGGTCAATTGCAGTCGCTGGAACTAAATCTTTAATTAAATTATTAGTCTCATTTTCAACCCAGCTGTTTATAATACCAGAAGCTTTTACACGGTCAGAATAATCAACACGTTCAGCATTTCCACCATAATATTCTTCGATTACATCTTTGTAATCATTCAATAGATTAAAATCAATATCCGGCCAAAGAGCATTAGCTGTACTAATATTATATTTTGAATTTTCATTAAGATATTCATAAAGACTTTTCATATATTCATGGAATGATTCATTGTCTTGCTCAACAGATAGTACATCTTTCATTTCTGCGGCTGTATTTCCACGTGCACCTTCATAGGTCATAGCCAGTGCTGTGAAAACACTATACGGTGAATAAAAAAGGTTATCTTTTTCCCCTTCTTTTAATTCTTTAAAAAAATCAAAACAGAAGTCGTTTACCTCTTGATCATAGCTTGTAATATTTGATAAGTTTGGAAGTTTATCTTCATCAGAAGGAATTTCTTCCTCAGTAACATCATTTGAAAAATCAGTTGTTAATACAATATAAAAAGAACCAATTACTAACAATCCTGCAATTATACCAGCAATCATCTTTAATTTCATTTTTTAATACCACCTTTCTATACTATATAATAAAAAGTGGTATTTAATACAATTGAAAACGTTTGGGAAAAACCAAACAATGATTAATATTTGATTGAAAAAGAATTGAATTTATTTTCTGGTTCTTTTTCTTCTACATCTACATTTTTTACTTTTGCAAGAGTTGAACCATGTTTACACCATTCAATCATTTCTTTGACATTATCATCTTTTCCTTCAAATACGGCTTCTACTTTTCCATCAGATGTATTTTTTACCCAACCTTTTACTCCAAGTTTTTCAGCTTTCTTTCTAGTATTAGCCCTGAAAAAAACACCTTGAACTTTACCTGATACTAATACATGAACATTTTTCATAAATATTCACCTTATGGTCTAAATCTAGTTACAGTACGCGGGAAAGGTATAGCATCTTTAATGTTATCTATCCCGCAGATCCATGCTACAACTCTTTCAACCCCCACACCATATCCAGAATGCGGAACAGAGCCATATTTTCTTAGATCAAAATACCATTCATAGTTTTTAACATTTTCACCCATATCAATAAGTCTTTGTTTCATATATTCAATATCAGTACTTCTCTGTGAACCACCTACTATTTCACCATATTCTTCAGGTGCAAGCATATCAAAACATAGAGCAGTTTTTGGGTCTTTTGGATCTTTTGGTTTGTAAAAGGCCATAATTTCAAGTGGGTAGTTAGTAACAACTACAGGAGTATCAAAATGATTCATAAGTTTATTTTCTTCTATTGTCCTAAGATCTTTACCCCATTCAACATCCATGTTTTCTTTTTCTTTTAAAATATTAATTGCCTCAGAGTAAGTGATAGTTGGAAAACTAGATTTTGAAATTTTTTCAAGTTTTTCAACATCTCTACCAAGCTCTTCAAGGTCTTTTTTATTGTTTTCAACTACTTTTTTCAGGATATATTTTATTTCATTTTTAGCCATTTCAGTTATATCAAAAAGATTCATCCAGGCTGCTTCCATTTCAGCCATCCAGAATTCAGATAAATGTCTTGATGTCTTTGATTTTTCAGCACGAAACGTTGGACCCATATTGTATATTTTTTCAAGTGAAAAAATCCCTGATTCTGCATAAAGCTGCCATGACTGAGATAGATAAGTTTTTTCATCATAGTATTTAACTTCAAAAAGAGTAGCGCCTCCTTCACACTGGTTTGGTTGAAGAACCGGTGCATCAAACTCATAGAAACCATTATTTCTAAAAAATTCATGAATCGCGCCAACTATTGTACTTCTAATCTTAAAAATTGATGTGAGTTTCTGCGAGCGGATCCATAGGTGCCTTTGGTCAAGTAAAAATTCAGTACTTTGATCCTCAGTTATTGGAAAAGTTTCTGCAAAATCAACAATTTCAAGGTTTGTAACTTTTATTTCATATCCACCTGGTGCTCTTTTATCTTCTTTAACTAAACCAGTAAGTTCAATTGACGATTCTATAAGTGCTTTTTTTCCATCTTCAAATTCATCATCTGGAAGGTTTCCCCTTTTTATTGTAGCCTGAATGGTACCAGATGAATCTCTTATAATAGTAAAAGCAATATTTCCACTACTTCGAGTCCTGTATATCCATCCTCGGATGTTTACCTTATTACCAGTTTTTTCTCCTTTAAATATCTCTTCGATTTTCGTAAATTTTTTATCAGGCATAGTCCTTACCACTCTAGCACGTGATAGATTTTTAGAATAAATTAGTTACGGTGCAAAAACCATATAAATGTATTTAGGTATAATAAAAAAAAGATTAAGATAAGGGATTTTAAATAAAAATCCTCCTAAACGCTTAAATAGGGCTTCTTTTATTATTGGCAAATACTTTCCACTAATATATAATATATCATAACATTGAATAAGAGGTATTAAAATTGGCAGATGAAGTA
>CAZFFN010000067.1:0-1600 GCA_964518165.1 uncultured Thermoplasmatales archaeon | reverse complement strand
ATCAGAGCTAAAAAGATTTTTTATCCAAAAGATATCTATAAAAAACCTGAATGTTACAAAAACAAAAGCAGGTATTATTGATATTTTAGCTATTTTTTTTGAGTTTTTTGAATATAATTCTTCATCATTAAAATTATACAATTTAAAAACAACGGCAACAAAGAGTATATACAATCCTAACATTATCAAATTAATTATAATCCGATCCATTTTTTCAAAAAAATCTCTCCCAAATTAGCTAAATATTATAATTAATTCTTTTTTTTAAGTATATTAAATTTTTGAAAATACATAAGTAAAACAACATAAGATAATATTAAAATTAGTATGGGTATTCTAAACATCCTTTGTGGTATTAGTTCAATATCCAATAAATCAAGTGCAGCCAATATTATAAAGGATAGGATAATTGTAATAAAAACCGCGTATAATGCAGCTTTACTCATATTCTTTTTTAACTTTTTATCAAACTTGGTCTTACCCTTCAATATTAACCTCCATTGCTGAATACCAGCAAAAATAAACAAACCCAATCCAATCCATGCAAGGACAAATATTATTAGAGATATCCAATCAGGAAGGTTAATATTTTCTTGAACGGAAATAACAGATGTCGCAATAGAGATTATTATAATAAAAATACCGATTTTAAAAATAGTATCATAATTAATAAAAATTTTATCAAATGATTTCCCGTCATTTTTTTTAACTTCTTTTTTCAACTTATCTCCTCTATTAACTGGTTTTCTAAACCTATTTAATTTTACTATTTAGACTTTACCTTGTTTAGTTTAACAGATGAGATTATTGTACTTATTGTAACATATTAAATAGGACTTTTCTTTCAAACAAATCCTTAATTAAACTAATTTTTTTTATTGAAAACTTCTTCTCTTTAGATGCATTGAACTACACAAGAAATGCTGTAAACTCCAAATTCTCCAGCTAGGTAGATACAACAGGGATTTACGGCTACTGGTGCTGCTGCACAGCACATTAATGCTGCAATTGTAGCTTCTGGAAGCATCATATAGCTTAACCCCATACAATCTAACCAACAACTAGTTGTTAATGCTAAATATATCAGTAGCGATAATAAATCTGAAGGTACTGGATTCTCCCCTGAACTTACGTTTGCGCATAACGGACACCCGGTTTTTTGTTTACTGTTATTTTTTTCTTTAGCTTCATATCCCGTATTTTCTTCTTTTAAATCTAGTTCGGTTTCAATTCTGTTATTTTTAAATGCATTGCTTTGGTTTATGTTTACAGCTGTAACACTTGAAACCAATAACAAAACACTTAAAATAATCCCCAAAAATATCAATATTTTCTTTTTTCTTCTCAAACTTTTTTTACCTCCTCCCTTAATTTTCTATTTCAACTATATATAACATTAATTATATTAAAAGTTTGCTTATGTTATATAAAATATCATTAAAAATTAATTTGTTATGTAAAATTTTACTAAAGTAATAGGCGGACGCGGCGGTGTGAAAACCCTGTTATAGGAGAGAATATGTTCACTGAAAACCCGTTTTTAACGGCTGTGAGATTTATATTTGGAGAATCCAATCTACAAAATATTTTAATCTTTCTT
>CAZFFN010000066.1:0-13896 GCA_964518165.1 uncultured Thermoplasmatales archaeon | reverse complement strand
AGAAGTCTATGGGAAGAAACTGGCGTTTCCCAGTCGAACGAAATATCTGTATTTCTCTCCAAGATCATGTGATGATATCCTAACGAAACGACAAAAACGATTGGAAAAGGAATATGATGAAGCAATGGAATTGCAGAAAAACATTCAGTCAAAAAAGAAACCTCGGAAGAAATATCGGAACAGTAATCATTTTTTAAAGATGCATCTGTCCTATACGTTTCCACTCACTGGAGTGTCTCAAGAAGAAGCAATTGAGAAAGCTTTAAAACGTTCAATCACGGGAAAAGAAGGATTTTTTGCCTTGGTTTCAAATAAAAGATTTCTCAGTTCACGAGGCACTTCTTTTTTACCGCGAAAAGGACCGTGTGGAGAAGATTTTTAACAGTATAAAAAACGAGATTCATCTTTGCCCTACACGTGTTTGGAATAAGGAGGAAATATATGGGTCCATTCTTATTGTGTTTCTTGCGTAGTTATTGGTTAGTCTGTTGCGGTATAAGCATAGATCTTTACGGTGTGCTTCTTCAAAATTTATCAAGCAAAGGTTGAAAAATTTCGCACTTACCGTCATTATTGGTAAAAATGGTGTGAAAAGACGAGTGTTTTCTAATTTCGATTGGATTAACAGCCTTATTTTTTGTGGAAAAGACCCGGGATAACGTGTTTTTCAGCTAACATCCTGGCTGAAAACATAGTAAAATGTGTCATGTGCGAACTATGGTCTAATCAAAAAAAGAAGGCGGAATTTAGAAGTAATAAATTTAGGTTAAAAAAGTTAAAGAAAAATGACAACAATTTTTTGCCGTCATCTTTTTTAGACTTAAATTAGACATTTTTTAATTCAATCCACCGTTTAATACATACCAATACAAATTCCATGCCCATATACCTGATTCGATACCCATAAAAAATCCAAGTTCTAAGGATTGCACAATAACATCCAAAATGTCAATAATTCCAAAACAATAATCTCCGTTTGGAGAAAACACTCCCATCCCGACAATCGTTGCCAAGATACCACCTATAATGGAGGTCATTACAGTAAATAATACGGCACCACTAACTATACCAAGTGCCAAACCCAAGGCAAGAGCCCCATCCAATAGTTCTAACCATGTAAAACCATTTATTCCATTAATGTCATCTTGATGCGCTTTCATATGCCATTCTAAATCTAACAGTTGTTGATAACCAGGATCTCCTGGATAATAAATTTCACCATCAGGTCCTATTATTCCGCCATCTATTGTACGAGCAAATCCAGGCCATAATGTACCTTTTTCATGTTGTGTTGAAGGGTTATCTTTCAAAGGATTCTCTATTATTCCTCCACCGCCATCATTTGGATCATATCTTTGTAATTCATCTATTTCGTCGAATGGAATAGATCCAACCTGATTGTCTTCACTACCTCTTAATCTTCTTCCATCATTATTAATTTTTACTGGATCTGATTTAATTTTTTGAAAACCAAAATTAGCCTCAACTTCTGCATTTGATGAATACCATGTTCCAACGGCCATGGATGGAGAGTTTTCCTCTAAATTAAGACTTGGTTCAAATGAAGACGATTCTTTTTGAGGTAATTGGTTAATTAAGTTGCTGATGTCTTCACTAATTTTTTTTGTGTCTTCAGAATAGGTTTTTTCCATATATCTTTGGAATTCAGCATAAGCTTCTTTGTACTCAATATTTTTACCATCACTTAATTCTGAATATCTTCTAAGTTGATCTTGATTAGTAGTTAAAAAAGAAGATTCAGTTCTAGTTTCTCTAATGTCATTATATTCTATGTCTTTATTTTTTTGTTCTAATATATTTTCAATTAATCTTTGTAATTCTTTATCTTTTTCAAATTTTAATAATAATCCTTCAATAGAAATAGTTAAATTTTGTTTTTTTTCTTCACCTGCGTCTATACTTGATTTAGCCGAGACAGGGTTTACAATACAAGTAGCCATCAGCATTATTGCTGCGACAAATATTGCAGAACCTGTCAATAATTTTTTTGTTTTTTTCATTTATATCACACAAATTTATTATTTCACAACAACTCTATATTTTTATTGTGAGTGATATATAGTATTTGTTTTATTTAATATATAAATTTTTCTATAAAAATGCTTTTGGACAATATTATTTAATCATGTGTTAATTGTTTGTCAATTCCATTCAGAAATTTTATTTCCCTGAGATAATATTCAAAGATGCTGGGCGCGTCTACTATGTAAGATCGATGACTATAAAGAAAAATCTAGTAATGGTAAAAATATATCACAGGATATCCATAAGAAATAGCAAAAGTTAAAAGAATTACTGGGTAAAGAACCACCGATGGAGAAAAGAAAGAAACAGAAAAAACTTTGGGATCAAGAACTTGCAGAACTGTTACGAAAATATAGTAAGTTCGATGAACTAAAAAAACCTGTGAAATACATCAAATTTGGAGTAGGATATTGGTATACCTGTTTATTGTATCCCGGTATGCAGCCTACCAATAACTTGGGTGAACAGGCGATACGTGAACATGTCGTTATACGAAAGATCATTGGAACCTTTCGCTCTGAACGTGTTTCAGAGTTTTATCAGTATATTGCCTCCATGTTTGCAACATGGAGACTTCAGGGTAAAAATGTTTTTGAGGAACTCGAGAGCCTACTGAGAAGGGAGCTATGTTCATCTTAAGCTAAACAAACACAATTTTTTTGTTATGGTTTGTTGTGTAAAAGAAAAGAAGTTAGAATGCAAAATATACACTCATTACCTACTATTGAGTTTTTTTATATGGTATTTAGTAGATAGATGTATGAAATTTAGGGATTTGGCCCCACACAAAGCAGCCATTCCCCATCGACTGTAATCTCCCCGTTCAATTGAGCAAAATTAAAATTCATAATTTCAACTTCAGCATAAATTCTACCTTCTACATGTAAGTAGCCATATATGTGCATACAGGCTGTTTCTGTTTCTGGATAAAAGCTAAATGATACAGATCCATCTAAATCAATATCTACATTGCTATTGGTAAATATAGACCAACTATCACTGCCAAGTTCTAGGTTGAAATAGATGTCTTTAAATTCAACAGCACCATATGTTTCAATCTGTAGACCCGTCTCATTAAAGTATATATTTACGGTTCTGTTGAAATGTATCAAACTTGATGTGAACGTGAAATTATTAATCGCAATTTCAAGGTCTGTAATGCTTATATCCATATTATAATCATGAATCATATTTCCATCAATTGTCACGTCTTTTGTATCATTGTTTAAATCCCAGTTAATCCAAAGGCTTCCATTTGTAACACCTGAAACATCGATATCTATGTTTCCAGCTATTGTAAAATTTGCATATGTCTGATTTAGGGTAACATCTATATCAATATCTGTAAATGTGTCATCAACAGCTATTGTAAAGTTACCTGCTCGCCCATCATAAAAATGTATGCCGCCAGTGATTATTTTGCTTACTTCAATGAATATATCGTCTCCATATGCAAATCTAAAACCTTGTATTGTAAACTCAGCGCTTCCATCAACAGATAAAGTCTGAGCGATGTTTCCTTGTGTAAAATTGATATAGACATATGAATCATTCATATCTAAAATGAAATGACCATCAAGTTCACCGTATACACCGTTTACCTCAAACTGGAAATTATTTACATGTATCTCATTTGAGCCGCCAATTGCGATGCTTACATTTCCATTTACTTCTTCTGTTATAGTAACATTTCCATTTCCTGGCGAACTTTGGCCTTTTGTTGCAACATGTACATTTGAAGTGTAAAAGAAAACAGGATCATCTGAATCTATTACTTTTATTTCTCCACCAAGATCAAAGCCTTCTTCATTGGGTGCAGTAATTGTAAAGTGAACTATTTCAGCAGAGCCTGGCGGAATAGAACCTTGCATAGATGAAAAACTGTAGAACTCATTTGGATAATCACTTATCTCCCAATTAAGAACTTCTTGTTTTTTGTTATGAATCCATATCGAGGAAGTAATGCTTTCAGAAGGATTCAAAGATGGCAGATGGACATCTGCAGGAAACATTTCAAGAGTCTTATATAAGCTAACATAAAAGAGTGATTTATCTGTACCGTCCTCTAAGTAGTTTGTATTGTTAGCGACTACTTTTAAAGCATATTCATTATAATCTACAGGTGGTAAAAATGAAAAATTGACTTTAGTGCTTTCTTTTGGATTTAAAACACCATTTTCAGGATCAAGAATCGGATCGGAATCTTCAAAATCTGGCCACCATGGTTGATTTTCATAATATGCTTCCCACTCGAGTATATAGTCTTCTTCATTTTTATTTTTAATTTCAAACCATGTATGGAATCTTCCATCATCTTCTAAATCATAGTATGTAAAAACAACTTGACCGATTTGACTGATTTCAAGATAAGTCGGCAATCCTTCAATTACACTAAATGATAAATCGTCTTCTAATGGATCAATTGATGCGTCAGAGGTTGTAACTGTTACAGATGAACTGTATTCATCAAGATAATATAAATGAGAATTAGTAACTATACGAGTATCATATGTTGTAACTTCGTAGTACTCTCCATCTCCATAAGAAACATTATATGTAAAAGGCCCAATTGTTGAACTGTTTTCACCAAGTGGAGGTGCATACCATACTTCAAATGTTAAGCTTTTATTATCTCCGCCGTAAGGCACTTCTACAACAAAATCTGTGATGATATTTGGAGGTTGCATAAATGCAGGAGATTGAATAAATAAAACTGTTTGTCCTGAAGTACTAAATGGAATAATCGGAATCCAATCTGTGCCATTTGTTTTTATTTGTACAACAGCAGAGATTTCACCACTTATATTTACAAAAAGATCAGAAACAGTAATGCTTTCTTCATCGCTGATAATCTTTACACTAGCCTCTACAAAAGCGTTTAACTCACCAGCAACTCTTAGAGAATCTGCTATTACTATTGCGCCACTTGCCTCTTTAGCATCCAAGATTAAAGAGAAAGTTCCATCAGCTGATTGATATAAATCAACCCATAAATCCAAAGTTCCTACAATTCTTGCAAATTCCTTATCATCAACTTTTATGGTTACCCAGCTCGAGCTATACCCCAATACATATATTCCGTTTCCCCCACTTGATAAAGTATTTTGAAATACTATATCAAGCTCACCCGGTTGAAGAACTATAGACAAATTATGAGTACCAAAAATAGATAAGTCCATATTTTTTATAGAAATAATAGTATCCTCAAAAACTTCTCCTCTTAAATACACGTAAGAAAATCCTGCTATGTCGAGGAAACCTTCTAGAAGGGCTGTTCCCTCTAATGAAATATCATATAGAGGAATTACAACTCCTGCTACTTTAAACTGTAAATTATCAATGGATATGATAGTTTTATTAATACTAAAAACAGGTTGACTAGTTACTTGATTAAATCCTAAACCAAAACTTCCGTATTCTTCAGTCTCTAAAATAAAATCATATATAAATATCTCAAGAATATTTGGATATCCTATAAAAATAACATCAGATGTTACTTGCCCTTCTGAAGATAAATTAACCATAAGCGTTATATCTTTTGATGTATCAATATCAAAAATAATTGTTATTGAATCATTGACATGAAATGATTCTAGATTTACCTGAATATTTATTCCAGGTACTAAAAACCAAAAACTATTGATTTTTATGTTTGAATCATCATATATTATTCCATCAATAATAATTGTGTCATTAGAATATTCTATGTTTATAATCCCTGACCCTTCAAATGTTATATCCATATCAGCACTTACAGCTATAGGATCAGACAGTGAACTATAAACACTTAAATCAGAAATATTAATATCTGTTAAAACAACATCTGCATAAAATGATATGTTGCTGTCAATGCTACTGAAATTAACATTTAATCCGCCATCAATTAAGAATCTACCCATTGATATATCTACTAATCCTTTGTAGTTAAATTCAAAATCCGTGACGTCTATACTACCTGTTGCATCTGCTTCAAAATCTCCCTTGATTGAGGTAATTCCTGATTCATTCCAAGCAATATCAATTGTTCCAGATGTAGCAGTATCAAGTGTTACTGCAATCGAACCTTTCAGAGTTATATTGAACAAATCCGTTACATTAATATCTGCAATGTTTATATTTCCAGATGCAAAAGTATCATCAAGATAAATTATTAATGTTCCATCTTTACCTATAGTATTTAATTCAAAGTTTACAGATATTTCTGGAATAGATACATCGACTCTGTCTTTTATCCAAAGGTTGAAATCTTTAAGACTTGCAACCGCGCTGCCATCTATTGAAAAGCTGAGGTTTCCATCTATTGTCTCCCAGGTTATATTAAAATCTTTATCAACTGTTTTAAACTTTATTTCACCAGATACAGCACCAATAAGTTCATCTTGTTCATTCCAGTAACCACTATCGAAACTAAAACTTGCAAAACTGCCTGGATGTATCTTTATGTAACCTGAGTTATTGTATACACGCCATTCTACACTTACGTTGAATACAAACGGCCAGTTTTTATCAACGGTATTTGTATAAACAAAATCATCTCTGTGAAATACTACTGCATTGTTGTATTTTATTGTAAGATTTGAGATATCTACACCGTTTTCTGCTTTAAAACCACATGAACCTGAAACGTTACCCTCTGATATATCAACTGAGAGGTTTAGTGTGATATTTCCAAGTTTAACTTTAAGCAGATGATCCATTGAAAAAGAAAGTGAGCCACCTATTAAAGGTGAACTGGCCTGCATATAAAAATCGGTTATATCAAGTGATTTACCGCAAAGCCCGACTTCTACTATGCCTTCTCGTAGTTTATCAAATTTTATTGTAAAAGGACTTGAGAAATCTTTTGATATTTCAAAACTACCAGAAGCACTATTCAGATAACTACCAAGGCTTTCATTTTTAACTTGTACATCTAAACTAACTGAAAGATCTGAGTTGCTTCTGAAAAACTTTACAAAACCCTCAGGTAGGTTCATCTCGAGGGAGGTATCAAAAGGTGTATTAGATGATATATCAAAATCCATGTATCCACCGCTATCACCATTCATATCAACATTAAAACCAGTATTACCTGATGTTGTATATACATCAACATTTGCAATACCATTACTTAGATCTCTATACCAGTCAACACCAGCCTTACCACCCATATTTGTAAAATAAATCTTGTATAACGGTTCAACTGGACTGTCATAAAAACCTATTTCTGATACATTATCACCATGTGTATCAAACTCTACACAACCCTCCGCACCAAAATCTAAATCGAAGGTTACATGCTCAGGTAAATCTTTTGCATAAACATATGATATGTTATCATTTTTCCAATGTGTAAGCAACAGATTTACATTACTATTATCCCCACGTTTTCTTTCAAAATCAACTATTCCACTTGGTTTTCGCCCGAAGCAAATCTCTGTGTTAACTACTGGGCTGTAAGACACTTTAAATTTATCCTCCTGCATTAAAGTTGTTCCGTTATAATCTGAATAGGTAAAGATAAGATCAAGGTCTGCATTGTTCTCGGTAGCACTATCAACATTTAAACGCAGGATATGCTCGGGTTTTTTAAGGAAACTAAGAAAATGAGGTACATAAAGATATGATAGTGTTGTTGACTTAGGTATTAACTCACCATCAGGTGAATGATATCCATAACCAATTGTATCGCCTTTATTACTTGAACTAAATATCCCTGGTCTTTCAAAAATTATTTTTGCATCAAAAGATGCATCTTCTTCTAATTCATTAAAACCTTGAAGTGTTTTAATCTTTAGTTTTAGGTTGATTGCAATGGACAGAGGAAATACAATACCGGGCAGTAGAAGACAATTTGCTTTGAGATCATCTTTTCCATCCTCATTAATATCAATATATACTGACCTATAAAGGCTCATCTCTTCTGTTTTCTCAATGTTTTTATATTTTATATTAAACTCAAGGTTTTTTCTGTAAATTGAATAAGTTTTAATCTTTTCTATATTTTTTTTTGTGTTTTCAACAAAAGTTTCAACATTATTTCTTGTATTTTTTACTTTATCTCGGAAAGATTGATTTTTATCATTATTAAAAAAAGCTGTTGTACTTGGTGTAGTTATTGTTAGTACTAAAGTCAATATTACTAAAATTGAAATGCAATTTTTGATTTTTTTATTCATATAACTATATACCTCCCTAGTTGATAGTTGAATAAACTAGTTGAAAGTTTTATATGTCTATTATTATATTTGTTTTTATAACTATATATATGTTTTTATATAAAATAAGCTTTTGGTTCATTTATTTATAAACCTTATGTTACATTCAAACCATTTCCTTAGATTTATTATTAATAAAGAGGAGATGTATACACCTTTTTTATAAAATTCTTAAATTAAGAATAGAAAATGGTGTGCTCATAGGAAATTCTCTGCTATCTTAACTATAGTTTGACATAACAGTCATTTGTTGTTTAACACTACAGTTTTTTAGAGTGTACATTCAACTATGCCTATTGCCTTTGAATGTAAAAATCAACCAATGATCTTTTCTTATCATCTTAAAATCCATCAGATAAAACATATGCTATTGTGTCTTTTTCATATCGTATGTCCAATAAATATTTGGACTTTTTCTAATGTGTCTTTTTTAGGGCTATCATTTTTACTATGTTATTTCAATGTCTTATTAGATACGAAAAATATTGTGGATAGACTTTTATTGTCTTTCTTTCTGAGTATTGTTCCAGTTGGTTGCATCTATACTTATATTTTTATGGTTTTTTGGTTTACTGAAAATGTTGTTTCTTTTTTAATGATATAAATCGATATTTTGATTTTATAGGTTTCTTTCATATTTTTAGATATCGGTAGGTGTCTATTGAGGAACAAATTATATATAGTGTAAAGGATATAAATAATTATATATATAACAAAATTAATATATATTTGGAATTTGAATTTAAAAAATTCTAAATTATGTAGGTCGATAGTGATGTATAAAATAAATTTTAAAGACAAAAAAATAATAATTACAATAGCAGTTGTTCTACTTCTAATCATGAGTGCCTTTACATACATTTTAATTACATCAATAACTAAAAAAAAACAAGAAAGTGACAAAGATACAAAATCACAACCTCAAATAATCCAAATGATGACAAAAACCTACCAAGAACTCAGTAGAGAAGGATTACTAGAAAAAATAGAGATCATAGATGATGAGATAAGTCCATTAGCACCCCAAGCATTATTTTTTGAAGTAAACAGAATAAGACACCGCGGATTAAATGATATAATAATGAACAGAGGAACAGAATGGAAACAACAACCACAGTTTTATTACACATTAAAAATTGATGATTTTACACATTATAGTAAGGATGTATACGCTCCAACAGGATATGAAGAAATACTATTCCAAGGTTGGGACACAATGTTTGAAGAAACCCGAAGAGTACAATCACCTGAAAAAGGACAAGAAACAAGTGATATAACCCTAACTATAATAGAAAGACAAAACACCGGTCTTTTTGGTAGAAAAACCAGAGAAATAGAACAGGAAGAAATACAATTAACCTATTGTTATAGAACCGGTAGATGGACAGGCGATAACTATTTCGGACATTCAGATGGATATGGGCATTATGTTGGAGAAAAATTTGAAGTATGGTTTGACATCGGTCAAACATGTTATGCCCGTGATGGAATACCATATTGGACAAAAGTAAACATCTTAGGTTTAGACCCACTTATAGATTACTCAGGTGAAGATTTAGACAAAGACGGCATCCCTGTAGAATGGGAGTGGAAATGGGGATATGATCCATTTACATATGATGATCATGAATACCTAGATCCAGATATTGATGGTCTAAATAACCTTCAAGAATACAAATTAAGAAAATATTTTGCAGATCCTTTGAAACCTGATATGTATGTTGAAGCAGATGGAATGAAAAAAGGAGGTTTTTTTGACTGGGATCACAAAATCTATGATGAAACAATCCAGATAATAACAGAACAATTCGTCCAGCATGGCATAAATGTCTACGTTGACAACGGATGGCCGGGAACACCTAATAATGCTGGAGGAGAAATGCTTGATCATGTAATAACAATTGATCAAGATTCAGGAATGCAGAACAGATTCTACAAACATCATTTCCCAGATGATCGTAAAGGTCTTTTCCGTTATCTAATAATATGTGACGGAGGCGGACACTCTTATCCATCTGAATCAAACCGCGTGGATACACAAATCGTTGGAACTAATCTAAGATTGGTACTACTAACGAGAAGGGCGTTTACAAAGCGTCAACAAATATTATCAACTACGTCATTAGTAATGCATGAACTTGGACATTCACTAGGTTTATCTCTATGGACTTTTGAAGGTGTAGATAATTATACAATCTATCCTGAAAAAGGAGGAATTCTAAATGCGATTAGAGCAAGAAATAAATATGCTGAAAAATGGGGAGATTACGAAAGTTCTATGAACTATCTTTATGCAGGGGACTCTGAAATTGTTGGATATTCAGATGGAAGCAATGGAGAACCCTACGACCAGGATGATTGGTCACGTTTATATCTTCCATATTTCAAACTCGAAGCAGATGCATTAGAAGATCCAACGCTTTATTTTGATGATAACTTTGAAGAACTACCGGGAATAGAGGTAATGATACGTGCTCAAAAACTACCTGAGGATTTAAACATCCCTCCGATATCTTCAAAAGACATGGTATACGATGAAGAACTAACAAACAATTATAAAGAGGATTTATCAGAAATTGTTCAACTAAGAAACGCTGATTATGACCTACGAATCTATGTAGACAATACTAGCTCTAAAAACCATTTTGTAAAAGTATATGCAAAACCAGATCTAGGACAAACACATTATTCAGAGTGGTCATTAGTTGCTGAGGGAAGCCTAAAAGACAATGAATTGGTAATAAATCATTCTTTAATGTATAAATAAACAACATTTTTTTCTACTTTTTTTTTTAAAAACCGTGGAAATATTTGCTAAGTCTTAATCACAAACAAAAACAGGATGCTCATTAGATCAATTTATGACTATTTCTTTCAATAAATCAGCAAAGTTTCTTTCAGAATTTGTTGGTTTATTATAAAATTGACACTTGTTTCAGTCTGTCAAATTAAAAAAACAGCGGACTTGTGGGGATTCGAACCCCAGTTACCGGCTCCGAAGGCCGGTAGGATATCCAGACTACCTTACAAGCCCATTTTTAGAAGGGTAAAACATGTTATTAGTTATAAAATTGTATGCTTTATTTCTTGGGTTTTTGCCCTTAATTGATTGTAATTAAAGAAAGATATAAATAGCAATCATCTTATAACAATAATTAATTGGATGAGATGCGCAGGACTAGATTTATCTAACTATCTAGCTTGACGTTTAACCCTAATAAATTAGGATATTCGTAGGGATGTGGATGCAAAATAAGAGTCTAATATTATCTAACTTTATCCTTGAGGAGAGATTATCTTGAGTGATGATGATAACTTTTTAAGCAAAAATAAAGATTTTAACAAAAAAGAAATTGATGATGTTATAACCAAGATTATTTTAAAAAAGAGATCTAAGCTTGAACATAACCATAAAGTAAATGATGATCTGTCGATATTTTCACCTGTAAAAAAAGAAAATGGTAAAATATACTATGTAAAAGAAAAAAAGAAAAAAAAAGATATTTACAGTGGAGAAATTATAAATGATGCTAGAGAAAAATTAGGTAAAAAACCCATAAAAGAAAAATTTGAAGAAAATGAAAGTTCTAAAAATGTTCCCTCTAGTAAAAAAGAACATAAGAAAAAAATGCGTATAGTATTTGGAAGAAAAAAACCTTCTGACATAGATATTAAAGAAGATAACTTGGGAAAGGATAAATTATATAAAACTGAAGATATCAAAAATGATAAAGATTTTAATAAAGTTGTTACTGAAATCGAAAAAGAATTAGATAATTTTGATTCTAAAGATGATGCTAAGACAAGGACGAATAATATCAAAGAAAAAACATTATCTAATGAAGAAAATTCAATAGCAAAAGATGATAAACAAAAAATAGATAATGAAATATCTGAAGAGGAACATATTGTAAACAAAGGGAATAAAACATCTGGTGCAACAGATTTAAAAAATATTTTCAAAAATAGAAAAAACGAAACGAAGAATCAAACAAATAAAAAATCTGGGATTTCAAGGTCGGATACAGCCATACCAAAAATTAATAAAAGTAGCAAAAATAAAAAACTGACAGAAGATAAAATAGATTTTGATAAAAATAAAGATCAGGGTAAATCTAAAAATGATTTATTAGAAAATATGGTGGATTCTGATGAGGAATTTGTTCCACCAGCACCTCAGGCAAATAAGCCAAAATTTAGGATTGAAAATATTCCTAAAAGTGAAGATCAAGAAAAAAATTTAATTGATAAAAAAATCAAGGATTATAAAACAAGTGATAACTATAATGATAACATAAATCCTGAAAAACATGCCTTAAATCTAGCAAACAAGCATATCAAAAAACATGATAAACAATCTAATTTATATTCCAAAGTTGATGAAAAACAAAACAATTCTCCAACTTTAAACATTGAAAAAGATAATTCACATGAGCATGTTTTTTTTGATGAAGATGTTACAAGTGGATGGACTCCTCATTCAACTGAAGATGATAAAGCACAATCCGATGTTTTTTTGAAAAACGTAAAAAGAGAAGTAGATGTAGATGAATTCGGTGAAATAGACGATGTAGAGCTACCTAAAGAAGCACTTGATGTAGATTCAGTTAAACTATCTGAGCTAGGTTTTTCTGAAAAAGATTGGGAGGAACTTGATTTTTATTCTCTACAAGATCCTTTTTCATATGTGGAAATATTAAGAGAAAAAGAAACACTTGAGAAAAGATATTTTCTTGTTGAAGCAGAGCTAACTGGGGAAGAGAAAGAAGTTATGGATTTTATACATGAAACAATTTTCAGTATGAATATTGAAACAGAATCTCTTGAAAAGATGGGTGAAAAAGAATATTTAGCATCTCAGATTGATAAAGTGACTAAGGAGTACAATCTGGATATAGAAAAAGATTCATTTGATAAAATATTATATTATCTTTCAAAAAAAGCCTTAGGTTTTGACAAACTTGATCCATTACTAAATGATCCAAATATTGAAGATATATCTTGTGATGGTGCAAATGTTCCGATTTTTCTTTATCATAGAAAATATGGTTCTTTAAAAAGTAATGTCAAGTTTGATAGTGAAGAAAAACTATCTTCATTTATATATAAACTTGCACAAAAATGCGGTAAGCATATTAGTATCGCCGAACCCATGCTCGATGCAACTATGCCTGACGGCAGTCGTATACAGATGACACTTAGCGATGAAATAACGGCGCATGGGAGTACTTTTACCATTCGTAAGTTTAGATCTGATCCGTTTTCGCCACCTGATCTAGTAGAATTTAATACTATGAGTTCTGAGATGCTTGCATATATGTGGCTTGCAGTTGAAAATGGAATTAGTATGCTTTTTTCAGGGGGCACTGCTAGTGGAAAGACATCAACTTTGAATGCTCTATCTCTTTTTATTCCACCTGAGTCAAAAATTGTTAGTATTGAAGAAACCCGTGAAATAAACCTTCCGCATCCTAACTGGATACCAGGAGTTGCTAGATCTGGATTTGGAGAAGGTGTTTCAAACAAGTCCATTGGTCAGATTGATATGTATGACCTTATGAAGGCTGCACTGCGTCAGCGTCCTGAGTATATTCTTGTAGGTGAAATTCGCGGTAAAGAAGCATATGTTTTATTTCAGGCAATGGCTACTGGC
>CAZFFN010000065.1:0-43858 GCA_964518165.1 uncultured Thermoplasmatales archaeon | reverse complement strand
AAGCCCCTTTCTGTTTTAAACGGCATTCTACTATGCGTCTTACCTGCAGGCAGTCTGGACAACTGATCCCGCTGTTTAGACTTGCTCCAGGAATAGATTGGCACGTTTCAACAAATCTTTAGAAGACCTCATCACCAAGTGAATCATAGCATTATTCTAAAGCTGTGTCGTCTCTGCTCCTCTATAAGGATTCTCACCCTTACTGCGTAAACAGTGACCTGGTCCAGAACGAGAGGGGACTTTCCTCAGCGATATCCGCCGTCAGCCGTCCACCTACGCCCAACATAAATCCCTCTATAATAACCTCCATTATTTAGCTTTTACTAAAAACAAGTATCCCTCTAATTTGAAATTATACTTTTAGAGCTTTTCTTACTAACCTCTGTTCCATCCATATATATTCTTGTATCAAACTTAGATGAAATGCCACCTGGAACATTTAGACTAATAACTTTTTTAATTCTAGAATAGGGCTCAATATCAGTTAAACCAAAAGATTCTTCATCAATTTCAATATCAAGAACGGTATAAAAAATTGCTTTTAACTGAAGATCACTAGCTTTTTTATTTCCAAGGTTATCAATGTATACTACAACTTTTATTGACTTTCTATTTTTTGAATCTGTATATATCGTAAGAGTACCATTCTTCCAGAAATGATCAACAAAAGCTTTTGTGTTTGCTGGATATACATCTAGTTCAGATGGATTTTTATATTTACTATAAATCTCACCCAACTCTTCAGGTGAAGTATCAAGGAAATAATAATTATCAATATAATGCTCATAATCCTCTAAAGCATCTTCTGGTAATTCTACACCTACAGCCATATGATTAGGAATTCTAATTAATGAAACATTATATCCCATATTTTTAAGGAAATTTGCAATAAGAATTGCTTTATCCTCACAGTCACCTCCGCCTTTGTAGTTATTTCTAAATAATGTCTCAATTGGATACTGTGGATCTTCAATTTCTTCTGTCCCCTCCTCAAAATCAGGAATATACTCCAGACGCTGTATAAAATTAGCAACTTCATTTATTTTTTTAGGATCACTAAAAGAATCAAAATATTCGCTGTAAATAAGATTATCTACAAATAGATCTAAGAATAAATCAATATATTCTTCATCATATAGATCTAAAACAAAAGCAGAATAATCATCTACAACTAATTCTTTATTTTCATAATAAGAAAAAAGATACTCTGGGACAGGAACTGACAACGCCGAATCAAGACCATTAGTATAAACTGCAGTGTCACAATATTCAATACTATCAAAATTCAATTCATCATCAAATAATGTTAAAGAATTAAAATCAAATATTTCTATATCAATAGTATTATCTATATCTATATCCTCGATATAAACAAAAGAATAAACTTCTTTTGAAGAACCTGGACTAATTATACAAGGCAATATATTTCCTTGATAACTTTTTCCTTGATATGTTACTTTCATTTTTCCAGGAAAAACAGGTACATCTCCATTGTTAAATAAAATAAACTTTAATTCTATCAAAGATGTTTTGCTGTTTCTTTTCCATACATTAAATGAAGAGCTAACTAGATCGATATCAGGACCTGCAAAAGAAAACTGTTTTGTCTTACTTTCTATAATCTTTTCATCTTCATCAAATATTTTTAAGATAATATCTGTTCCACGAATTGTTTCTTTATAGTCCCCAATATTTAAAGTGGTACTGTCACTTCCATAAAAAAACTCAGAATCTATTAATTTACCATCTGATTTGAATGTTTTCAAAATAATTTTTTCATCACATTTAAAATCAAGAAAAATTGAAGGAAAACCCTCTGTTTCAGTTATATTCCAATCTTTTAGTTCATAACTTGTTCCACCCATAACAATATCTTCAAATATACAACCAGAAAAAGAACAAAATAATAAAATGAATATAGAAAAAAATAGAAATAATTTTTTTTGCATCATCTATACTATACAACAGTTTTTGATTTTTCAATTTTTTTATTTATCACAGTTCCAAGTCTCTGCATACCTTCCTTGATTTGATCATCAGTCGAATATGAAAAGTTTAATCTCATGCTTTTCTCACCGCCGCCGTCGACATGAAATGCTTTACCGTGAACATAAGCTACTTTTTCTTTAATTGCATCAAGAAACATAGTTTCAGTGTCTACTCCCTCTGGAAGTGTTACCCATGCAAACATGCCGCCTTTTGGTTTATGACAAATATATTCGCTTGGGAAATATTCCTTCATATATTTCATCATGAGATCCCTTTTTGGTTTATACATCTCACATATCTTCATGATATGTAAATCAAGTGAACCTTTACGCATGAATTCATCAGCCAAGTATTGAGTAAAGGTATTTGTACAAAGATCAAGAGCCTGCTTACATATTATCATTTTACGTGTAAGTTCAGGAGAAGCTATAACCCATGCTAGTCTAAAACCAGGTGAAAGAATCTTTGAAAAAGTAGACATATAAATAACTCTTCCTTCATCATCAAAAGCCTTTATTGGTTTAACAGCCGGTATATCAAAACGTAGTTTTCCATATGGATCATCTTCAATAATCACCAGATCATATTCATTTGCTATATCAATCAATTTTTTCCTTCTTTTTTCAGGCATAACTACGCCAGCTGGATTCTGAAAAGTTGGGATTACATAGATGAATTTTGGAGTGATTTCATCTTTTAACATGTCTTTTATTTTTTCTTCAAGAACATCAATTTGCATTCCCTCTTTATCAAGAGGTATTCCCTCCAGATTTGATTCATAGCTTCTAAAAGCATTTATTCCTCCAAGATAACTTGGAAGACCAACAATTGCAGTTTCTCCCGGGTTTAAAAATATCTTACCAATTGTATCAAGAGCTTGCTGTGAACCACTAGTTATAAGGATTTCATCTTCAGTTACATCAATTCCCTCTTTAGCCGCTCTTTCTGCTAAAGATTCTCTAAGCCTATGGTATCCTTGGGTTGTACCATATTGTAAAGCATCTTTACCGTAATGCTCCATAACATGATCAAAAACTCCTTCCAAGTCTTCAATTGGAAATGATTCAGGATTAGGAAGCCCTCCTGCAAAAGAAATAATCTCAGGATCCTGAGTTACTTTAAGAAGTTCTCTAATTACAGATTTTCTCATCTTTGAAGCTCTATCAGAGTAAAGTCTTTTTATATCTGAGATAAAAACCACCGATTTTTGTTATAAAAAATAGTTTTATATAAATTTTGCAAAAAGCTTCAAATAGGTGTAAACATATAAGGAGATATTATTTTTCTTTTTTAGTCGAAAAAATAGGTTTCATATGTTCATCAAACGCAGGCATTGTTTCAAGGGTATCTCTGCATATATTGAATCTATGCATTATATCTATTGCAAGTTGTTCATCTGAAGTCATATCATTATCCTCAGAAAACATCTTTGTTATTTCTTGTTTTTTATCTTTATTTTTAACGTCCATACAAATCAATATTTAATAGGATACCTTATACTTATAAATGTTTCTATAAATTAATATAATAAAAGTAATAGAAATGGACATATCTGTCTATTTTATAACGCACCAGTCATCTGTATTACTACCATCAAAATGATAACAACTGTGATAAAACAAACGCTAATGATGTCTTCTTTGTTATTTTTGCTTATTTCCATCCCAACTCAATTTTGAATATGAAAAATTTGCTTATGTAGCTTTTTTGTAGGTGTATATGCAGATAAATATGCATAAGCATCTAAAATATTACAATACGTAAAACTTAAATGTCTGATTTAAACTCCTGGTGTTAAACCTAAAAGGAGAAAGATTTATGGAGGCAATAATTTTAGCAGGAGGATTTGGAACAAGACTCAGACCTCTAACTTACACTAGAGCAAAACCCTTACTTCCAATTCTAAACAAACCAATGGTATCTCATATAATTGAAATGCTGCCAGATGAAATTGATAAGATTGTTCTTGCGGTAAACTATAGAAAAGACCAAATTGAAGAATATTTAGAAAAAAAAGACTATGATACTGAAATAATTGTAAACGATGAAAAAGAACCTCTTGGAACTGGTGGTGCTGTAAAATTTGCTGAAGAACATATTACAGACACATTTTTAGTAATAAACAGCGACATAATTTGTTCACTTGATATATCAAAAATGATTGAATTCCATCATAAAAAAAATGCTGTTTCCACAATTTCACTTTGGCCTGTAGATAATGTTTCAGAGTTTGGAGTAGTTGATATAAAAGATGATGGAAATGTAATTGGTTTTGTTGAAAAACCAAAGCCTGAGGATGCACCATCTGATTTGATAAATGCGGGTGCATATTATCTTGATCCAATGGTACTTGACTATATTGAAAAAGGTAAACTTATATCAATGGAAAAAGAAATTTTTCCGCAAATAATCAAGGATACTGGTAAATTCTATGGTTATAAATTCGATGGATACTGGATGGACATAGGCAGAATTAGTAGTTACTTGGATGTAAATAAATTTTTACTAGATAAAAAAGAAATGGATAACTGTATCGGGAAAAAACCAGTTATTAAAGGCAAACTATCAAAGACAACTATCGGAAACAACGTTACAATTGGTAAAAACTCTGTTTTAGATAAATCAATAATTCTTGATAATGCAAAGATTGGGAAAAACTGTAGTGTTTTTAACTCAGTAGTTGGTGAAAATGGAGTTGTCGGTGCTAATTCAAAAATAAAATACACTGTTTTAGGGGACAACGAAAAAATAGAAGAAAACACAAATCTTGATAACAAAATTATTTGGACTCAAGAAAAACCCAAAGGTTATCCAGACAAGCAAATTGGTAATGTTATCGAAAAATAAATAGATTAAATAAAAATAATACAAAAAATCTATTTATACATCTTTTTATTACCCAAGCTCAAAGGTTTAATGGGAGATTAAATATTATGACTAAATTATTTGGAACAAATGGTATAAGAGGTGTTGTAAACAAGGATATGAATGTTGATCTAGCACTTAACATCGGAAAAGCATGGGGCACTTATCTAAAAAGAAATATTGATAAACCTAAAGTTGCAATTGGAACAGATGCTCGTCTTTCAAATCATATGTTAAAAAATGCAATTTCAGCGGGTCTTACTTCTACAGGTTGCAATGTAACCGATGTAGGGCTTGTTCCAACTCCAACACTGCAGTACACAGTTAAAGAAAAAGATTTTCACTCAGGAGTAATAATTACTGCATCACATAATCCTCCTAATTTTAATGGAATAAAAGGTGTTTCTAGTGATGGTACAGAATTTTCAAAAGACATAGAAGAAGAAATTGAAAAAATATATTTTGATAAAAGTTTTAATCTATCTAAATGGAAAAAAGTCGGCAAAATCAATTATTGGGATAAAGCTCTTGATCTATATACTGATGGAATCTTAAAAAATGTAGATGTAGATTTAATAAAAAAACAAAAATATCATGTTTTATTGGACTGTGGAAATGGCGCAGGAAGTGTTATAACTCCAACAATCCTGAAAAAAATGGGTTGTAAAGTAACAGAGCTATATTGCACGCCTGATGGAACATTTCCGGGACATAACTCTGAGCCTTTACCTGAAAATCTAACTGAATTAATAGAAAAAGTTCCAAAGGTTAAAGCGGATATAGGTGCTGCTCAAGATGGTGATGCCGATAGAGCTATTTTTGTTGATGAGAAAGGAAGTTATATCTGGGGAGATAAAACACTTGCACTGTGTGCAAAAAAATCAACAGAAAAAAGTGGTGGAATAGCAGTAACACCAGTTACAACCTCAAGCTGTTTTGATGATGTAGTTAGAAAAAATAATGGCAAAGTAATACATACTGCGGTTGGTTCACCAATTGTTGCAAGAGTTATGATTGAAAATAAGAGTGTTTTTGGAGGAGAAGAAAACGGCGGTTTAATTTTCCCTGAAATGCAGTACTGTAGAGATTCAGCTATGTCTATAGCAAAAATCCTTGAGATTATGGCTAAAGAACAAAAACCTCTATCTGAATTAATTGATGAAATACCAAAATATGAAGTTTTTAAAACAAAAATGCCTTGTCCAAATGATAAAAAAGAAATTGTTATGAAAACACTTGCAGAGCAAACAAAAATAGATAAAGAAGTACTCAAAGTCGATGAAACAGATGGTGTTAAACTCTATTTTGAGAACGGATGGGTTCTAATGAGGCCATCAGGGACTGAACCAATATTTAGAGTTTATTCAGAATCAAGAGATAAAAAAACAGCTGAAGAACTTGCACAAAAATATAAGACTATAACAGAAAAAATAATTGAAAAGGTATAATCAAATTATTTCTGATTTGATTTCAACATAGGAATAAGTTCTATTCCTTTTTCTTTTGACATGTTTAAAACATATTTTGTTCTACCATGTGATGTACCTCTCATTTTAACTATCTGAAAAGTACGTATCAGATCACCCTTTCTATCAATATCACTAAGAAACAAGATTCCGTCAGATATGAATTCTTCAATTTCATACTGAGAAAACTGATATACCATAGGCGGGACTTCAGATGTAAGAATTGTTGTGCAGTTAAGTGCAGAAATTGATGCCCCTAGTTTGAAAATAAAATCTCTGATCATTTGCCTTGTCTGAAGCCTGTAACATAAAGATGTTATTGAGTCAATAACAAGTCTTTTTGCCCCCAGTTCTTTAGCAATATCCCTTACCACTTCAAACATTATATTTGCATCCTCTAGAGAATATCTCTCAGGATTCAGGCCAAGTTCATCACTTATACTCCATAGATCTATAATACTAATTTCACCTGCTTTAATGAGTTTTTCATCAAAAAAATCATAAACACCTTGAAATTTTTTTAATTTAGGGATACTTTCAGTTGCTGTGAAAAAAACTCCTTTCTCATTGTTTTTAGTGCCATTTACTAAAAATTCCATTGAAAAAGTTGTTTTACCAACACCACTACAACCAGCTACAAGGACAATACTTCCTTTTGGAAAACCACCATTTAGTTCTGAATCTAGAACAGAAATACCAGTTGGACTTCGTGGTTTATCCATTTAACCTCTCCTCAAACAACCAGATTACCAAATGAATGATATGTTTATAATTATTTTCTATTTTATAAAAACATCATTGTAGACAATAATTTTTTAAAATACAATCCAAGGGTTCAACTCCCTTCCCCTGCATCTTTAATTATTTTTTACAAATAAGAACAATTGTTGAATAAAAAACAATAGCATACTACATTATATTTTACCAAGTTAGTATTTTTAGTAAAATTTCAACTTATTAACACATTTTGTTATTTATTTCTCTAAACCTTTAAACTCTTTTAAATCTAGTTTTAGACCCTCGGCTACGCGACGGCCATACTCAGGATCTGCTTTATAGAAAATCTTTGTTTGACGAATCTGAATATCCTTTTTTGCATTACTAAGATGAGTTACAATATTTCCTATAAGATGATCACGATCATTATCTGTCATAACCTTTCTATATAAGTCTCCTGATTGTACAAAATCATCATTTGGATGAGTATACTCTTGTCTTGCTGCTTTTCCTGAAACTTCAAAATCAGGTTCAGCTGCATCAATCATTGGCTCTGGGCCACCAAAACTGTTTGGATAATAATTTGGTTTACCACCTTCATTTCCATCAAATCGCATATATCCATCACGTTGATAATTAGCCATTTTCATGACTTTTGGTCTATTAACAGGTAATAGATGATAATTTGGTCCAAGCCTATATCGATGGGCATCATGATAAGCAAATAAACGTCCTTGGAGCATTTTATCTGGTGATGAAGATATACCTGGTACAAAATTACCCGGTGAAAAAGCTGCTTGTTCTACCTCTGCAAAATAGTTCTCAGGATTACGATTTAAAACCATGCGCCCAACATTAATTGGTGGAAAGTCACCATGTGGCCAAACTTTGGTTACATCAAATGGGTCAAAACGATAATCCTCTGCTTCTTTAGGTGTCATAATTTGAACTTCTAGAGTCCAAGAGGGGTAATCACCTTTTTCTATTGTTTTGTATAAATCACGTGTTGCATGATCAGGATCTGTACCTTTTAAAACATCTGCTTCTTCACGTGTAAGATTTTCTATTCCTTGATCTGTTTTGAAATGATATTTCACCCAGAAATATTCTCCTTTCTTGTTATACCATTTATAAGTATGGCTACTGTATCCATTCATATGGCGAAAGTTTTTTGGAGTTCCACGATCAGAAAATAGAATTGTAACTTGATGAATCGACTCGGGTGTTAAAGACAAGAAATCCCAGAACATGTTCGCATCCTTAGTGTTAGTAGTGGGATTTCTTTTCTGTGTATGAATAAAATCTGGGAATTTTAAGGGGTCGCGAATGAAGAACACAGGAGTATTGTTACCAACCATATCAAAATTACCATCTTCAGTATAGAATTTTACAGCAAAACCACGAGGGTCTCGCTCAGCATCTGCAGAACCTTTTTCTCCACCAACAGTAGAGAATCTTGCAAATATCTCAGTTTTTTTCCCAACTTTTGATAAAAACTTTGCTTTTGTATATTTAGTTACATCATTTAATACTTCAAAGTATCCGCCTGCACCTGCACCTTTAGCATGAACTACTCTTTCTGGAATACGTTCACGGTTAAAATGAGCTAGTTTTTCCATCAGGTGAACATCCTGCATAAGGATAGGGGCGCGGTCGCCTGCTGTCACACTATTTTGATCATTATCTACGGGCTTTCCAAAATTAGTTGTTAATTTCTTATTTTTTTTCGTTATTTTAACTCCCCCTTAAGAATTTAGTATAGTTATTAAAAGTATTTTTATATATGTTATATAGGGTATTTAAGTATTTATCGCCCTCAATTTTTTTTGCGTCTATAGGTCTTGATGGTAAGTATATGAATTGTAACTCCTAAAGCTATAAAAAGTAAAAAAAATTTTACCCAAAGAATAGATACAATATAAAAAATTGAAAATAGAATTGTAATCCAAAGTAAAGAAACGGATAAAATCTTTACTTTAATAGGAATGCCCTTACCTTCTCTGTAATTTTTGATGTATGATCCAAACAATTTATTGTTCATGAGCCAATTATAAAAAATTTTAGAACTGCGAGCATAACAAGCAGCAGTAAGTAATAGAAAAGGAGTAGTAGGTAGGATAGGTATAAAAATTCCAATAACTCCAATTCCAAGAAATATAGTTCCTCCAATAATCAATATCCCTCTGAATAATATATTTGGTTTTTGTTTTTTCTTTTTTGAAATTTGTTTCATTTTTTTATTTCTAAATATATATTAGTTAAAAAAATTAGTTGTAATTAAACATAGAAATTTTAAGATATTATCAGAATGATTGTTATATATTAAATTATGGAAAAGAGATAACTTTTTTAATATTAAAAAGCAATTAGCGATATATTTTATATTGATTGTATCTGATGGAGCAATGTTTTTTCATTCTATTCAACCTTAAATTATTTTTATAATACATTAGAAACGTAAAATCATAGATGAAATAATAACAAGAATAAGAATAATTGGGATTACGTATTTAGTTGCAGTCAACACGATAAATTGCCAATGTTTTAAGTCACTTATCTCCGTTGATAATAATTTATTGTCCATGAACCATGTGAAAACAAGAGCAATACATAAAGCTGAAATAGGCAGACCCATGGTGCCCAAACTTTCATCCATTACATCAAGAATCTTCATTCCTAAAACATTCAAATCCAAAGATGTATAACTCAGTGCAGCAGGCAGACCTACTAAAAAAAGAATAAAAGTTAGGATGATGCTTGTTTTTTTCCTAGACATCTTTTTTCTATCCATAATTACAGAAACATTTAGCTCAAATATTCCTATAGCTGAAGTAAGAGCCGCAGAAAATAATAATAAAAAGAAAAGAGTTGCTAACAACTGTCCATATGGCAACAGACCAAATGCATAAGGAAGCGTAGTGAATGCAAGTTCAGCTCCTAATGTTGGTTCTAAATTAAAGCTAAAAACTATAGGAAAAATGATAATACCAGCAAGCATCGCAACCATAAGATCAAAAAAAGTAATTATTAATGAAGACTGCGGTATATTGGTTTTTTTATCAAGGTAGCTTCCATAAGTAATTAGAGTACCAAACCCTACTGATAAAGAAAAGAACGCTTGACCGAATGCCGCAATCCATAGAAGTGGATTTGAAAGTACTGAGAAATCAGGGTTTAAAAAAAAATCCAGTCCTTCACCGAACCCTGAAAGAGTAGTAGAAAACAACGCCAATATAACAAGAATTATAAAAGAAAACGGTACTAGAATTTTAACTAGCCTCTCAATTCCTTTTTTAATTCCAAAAGAAACAACAACACCAGTTAGTAAAACAGATATGCCAAAATATATCAGAGGATAATAAGACGAGGTAAAATCAGAAAATGTAATATTGAGACCCCCAATTGAAGAAACAACATACCCTAATGTCCAACCAGTTATAACAAGATAATAACTTAAAAGTGAAAAAACTAAGATAAAGATAAGCCAGCCAAAAAACCTGAATTTCTTTTTAATCTTGCTAAACGCGGAGACAACATTGGTTTGAAAATGTCTGCCGATAGATAGTTCAAGGATCATCAATGGAATCCCAAAAGCAATTACTGCAAGAAAATAAGGGATCAGATATGCACCGCCACCATTTTGTCCTACAACTGAAGAAAATCTCCAGATATTGCCGATACCAACCGCAGATCCAACTGCTGCTAAAATAAAACCAAGTTTACTATTCCAATGTTCTCGACTTTCCCCCATAATAAAACCACCTCAAGTTTTTATCATATCTAGTTTGCATCTATACACAGCTTAATAAATATTTAACTTTTTATTTTATCTTAATCTCTTCAAAAAAAATTTAATGTTATTTTTATTTATAAATTTGCCTTATTTACAAACAAAATTGCTAAAAGATTGTTTTTCAATAATTAATATAAATCTGAAAATCAACAGCTCTAAAATATATCTCAAATTTATATATGAGAAATACAATGCGCTATATCAATTCAAAAAGCTTATTAATCTAATAATAAGATTTAACTATTAGTCAGGTGCAAAAAAAATGGCAAAAAAGAAAAAAGAGGAAAAGACAAATTTTGAAGCAAGGCTTTTTTGTAGAAACTGTGAAGAAGACTGGATAGAAGAAATAGATAGAGGAATATATATTCGATATGAAAAAGATAATAACTATATGATTCCAAAAGACGGGAAGAAATCAGATAAAAAATATTTTACCTGTCCAAAATGTGGTTCACATAAAAAAATTGCAAGACTACCCTTAGAACAGAGAAAATAAGATATAAATGATAGATAAATTTTTAGAGGTATTTATACCACTTTTTATTATTGTAAATCCCTCTTCGACAATAGCTCTTTTTAGTGCAATTACTAGCAATTATAGTGATAAAGCAAGAAAAAAACTTGCCATAAATGCAGTTAAGTATTCAGCTATTCTTTTACTAATATTTGCAGTATCCGGTTCAGCCATACTTGAATACCTTGGAATAGAAATTTATTCATTGAGAATTGCTGGAGGAATACTTCTAGCAATTGTAGGACTTGATATGACAAGAAGAGGACAACAATTTGGTGAGACACCTCCAGGTAAAGAACAAAAAGCTGATTATGCAATTGTTCCCCTTGCGATGCCTAGCCTTGCAGGACCTGGTGCAATAACTGTTATTATTATCTCCATGAAAAATCTTACAAGTTCGCCAAATAATCTAGCATGGCACTTTGCAATACTTTTCGCAGTTACAGCAATATCTCTAACTATGATTATCACGTTATCCATATTTCTTAGTTCAAAATATGTAATAAGAGTTCTTGGAAAAAAAGGCATGGATGCTTTTACCAGGGTTATGGGTCTACTTACTGTTGCTATAGCAATACAGTTTATGTTCACAGCTATTCAATCATGGCTTCAAATATATGGAATCATGCCAATTTAGCTAAATAACTTAATAATATTTGTATTTTCTTTAACACCAATTGATCTAGCAATAGCACTGCATTTAACTCTCATAATATAAGAAATTGGCTTGTAATTTGTTTCAGAAAATGATTCATAATTAGCCATTCCTTTACAGATTATTAGATCAGTTTCATCTAATGATTTCTTTAATTGTTTAGGTATTTTATTAAAATCAACTCCAACTGCAAAGCAGCCAGTTGTAAAAATTTCATCAACGATTTCATTGAAACCAAGATCAACTGCATCTTCCATTGTTGCATCAGATAAAACACTTTCTCCTTTTACAACAAGCGTTAAAAAAATATCAGGATATCTGTTTTTTATTTCACGGACAAGTATTTTATCAAAAACAATCTCGCCGCAGTTATCAGTAAAAAACAATACTTTTTTTGAATTTGATAAAATTTTATCTAATTTATCAAAATCATCGTATCCTAGTTTTTCATTTATTGTTCTTTGAAATATTTCAACTAGGTTTTTTGGATTTTTACTTGCACCTTTTATTCCAAAATCCATCATGTTTCCAACAATACTTGCAACCATACTAGTCTTCAGAGGATTATCTGAGTTTTTTACTATCTCTTCAACCTTTGGAACAAGTTTTTTTGCATATTTATTAGCCTTGTTTTTTAAATCAATATATGGATCATTATCAGATAATGTTTCATAAACAAGTTTGTGTATTTTTGTTGCAATTGAAGCACTACAAGAATTTGGATCATACAATTCAGATAAAGCTTTACAGGCATTTTTTATTACCTTTGTTTTAATTTTTTTATCATCTGTACTTTGATCAGATTCAAAAATGATTCTTTTGATAAGACAGGGAACACATTCTGTTTGAATTTTCATAGAAAACTGTAATAAAAAGTAGTATTAGAGTGTTACCTAAAGGTTTTTTCTAAGTAAAAACCATTGTCAATAAATCCAAGTTTTCTATAGTATTCTTTTACTCCGATTCCGCTTAGAACAAACAAATGTTTTTTATCATATTCTTCCCTGCAAATTCGTTCGGCTTCAGAGATTAATTCCTTTCCATATCCTTTATGCTGAATTTCATTTTCTTTTCTTTTTCCAATTGATAGTTCTCTTCCAACGACTTTTAGCTCACGAATAACCATACAGGGATTTTTTTGTAATTCATATCTATGAGAATTTTTTATATCTCTAAGTCTAAGGTAACCAATAATTGCATCATATTCTTTTAAAACAAGCGATATAAATATTTCATCTGAGTTACTAGCCTGAAAATAATTAGTATCAAATATGATATCATCATCGTCAATTTTGATATCTTCTTTTAATGATTTATGACCTAACTCACGACATCTAATACATCTACATTCTAAACTATTTTTTTTCATATAATGTTTTACAATTTGTCTTAAATTGCTTTTATCAACACCGGCATCAATATATTGAGCAGGGATATCACGCTGTATACGCTGAATTCTTACCCATTCAGGAACAATACTTTTAATTTTTGCAACAAGTTCAGTTGCTTCTTCAGTTGAAAGAGGAGTATATTTTTTTTCTTTGTATAAATCATATAGTTTAGTGCCTTGAACAGTTAAAGTCGGATAGATTTTTAACATATCTGGTTTAAAATCCGCATCATTAAATATAGCTTTAAAAGAGTCTAAATCCTTATTTATATTAGAGCCATATAAACCTGGCATCATGTGATAAACAATCTTTAAACCACTATCCTTAGCAATTTTTGTAGCTCTAATCGAGTCAGATACAGTATGGCCTCTTTTCATATCATATAGTATATCATCAAATACAGTTTGAATGCCTAGTTCAACACGTGTTGCACCCCAAAATAGACTCATATCACAGTGTCTAAGTCTAAACCAATCAGGCCTTGTTTCAACAGTAAGACCAATACATCTGGATTCAGCGGTTTCATTAATTTTTTTTGCTTCCTCTAAACCTTTTGATTCACAACCATTCAAAGCATCAAAGCATCTTTTAACAAACCATTCTTGATAATATGGATTTCTAGCTGTAAAAGTACCACCCATTATGATAAAATCAATTTTTTCAACAGAGTGGCCTATTGCTTTTAACTGTTCTAGTCTATTTTTAGTCTGCATATATGGATCAAAATTGTTTAGTAAAGCCCGCATTGCAGCTGGCTCGTAACCTGTGTAACTCTGCGGAGATTTATTTTTCGGGCCTCCTGGACATGGAATACATAGACCATGAGGACATTTTTCAGGGCTAGTCATAACAGCAACAACAGCAACACCAGAAATAGTACGCATAGATTTTCTACGAAGAATTGATATAAGAAGCTCTTTTTCTTGAATTTTTAAAGTATTAGGGATTTTTTCAAGAATCTTACTGTCGCTAGGAATATCATTAAGACTATATTTTTTACAAAGCCGAATCTTTTTTTTATGAAGTTTTTCCTTTGACTTGATTTCACCTGATAAAATCAAATCAATTATATCCTCGTAAAAACCCATGATCTGATTTCCTCATAAAAACATAGGATAAAAATTCTTTGGCAAATAAATTAGGTTACTTTTATTAACAAAATGCTTATTTGAAAAATCAGAACAGCTTAAAGGTGAAAGAGATAACAAACATTATTGAAACAAAAGATTTAACAAAAAAATTCAAAAATTTAACAGCAGTAGATAACATTAGTTTTACTGTGAAAGAAGGAGAAATATTTGGCTTTTTAGGTCCAAATGGTGCAGGGAAAACAACTACAATAAAAATGCTTACAACTCTTCTGAATCCAACGTCAGGTACTGCTAAAATTGCAGGTCATGATATAAAAAATGATAGAGATAACGTTAGAAAAAATATAGGTGTAGTTTTTCAGGAACCTGCTCTTGATACTGAACTAACTGGCCAGGAAAACCTTGAGTATCATGCTAGAATGTATGCAATTCCAAGAAAAAAACGAGAGAAAAGAATAAATGAAGTTTTGAATCTAGTGGATCTTACTGATAAAAAAGATGTTTTTGTAAAAAACTATTCTGGTGGAATGAAAAGAAGGCTTGAAATTGCCAGAGGTCTAATGCATTATCCAACTGTTTTATTTCTAGATGAACCAACTCTTGGTCTTGACGCACAGACTAGACGCGCTATATGGAAATATATAAAAAAAATGAACCAAGAAGAAAAAACAACTATTTTTCTTACAACTCATTATATGGATGAAGCAGATTTTTTATGTAAAAAAGTTGGAATTATTGACCATGGCAAAATTTTAGTTATAGATAAAATAGATGATTTAAAAAAATCGATTGGAAATGATGTGATCACTATTAAATCAACAGATATGAAAAAACTTATATCTGAACTTGAAAAAAAAGAATGGGTTAAAAAAACAGAGAAACATGATGAAAAACTAACAGTTGGTGTTGAAAAAGGCGATGAAAAAATACCAATAATTATTGAGATAGCTCAAGAAATAGATGTTAAAATTAAAAGTATTAGTGTAAGACAGCCCACTCTTGATGATGTATTTATATCTTATACTGGAAGAACAATCAGAGATCAAGAAACAAAAAACAGTTTTATACCACCTCGTTTCAGGAGGTAAAAAAAATGATCAAAAGTTCAGAAATTCAAGCAATTTATGTGATGTGGCTTAGACAGATGAAAAGATTTTTTCGATCAAAAAGTAGACTTGTTGTTACAATCGCTCAACCTTTACTTTTCTTATTTATCCTTGGATCAGGGTTCAGACAGCTTACTTTTCCAGGGCTAGGAGATATGGATTTTATACATTTTTTTGCCCCTGGAATTGTTACTATGTCAATTATTTTTTCATCTATGTTTACTGGAATTTCAGTTCTGTGGGATAAACAATTTGGATTTTTACAGGAGTTACTTGTCGCACCAATCAGCAGAATGTCAATAATACTAGGTAGAACTCTAGGTGGAGCAACAGTTGCCTTGATTCAGGGTTTTATAATTCTATTTATCGCTATTGCTCTTGGAACACCAATATCTGGGCCAATTGGTCTATTGCTAAGTGTTATATTTATGATTATTATTGCTTTTACAGCTGTGGGTTTTGGTCTTACCCTTGCATCAAAAATGAACGATTTCCAGTCTTTTCCAATTATAATGAATCTTGTGATAATGCCGCTTTTATTTTTATCATCAGCTTTTTTCCCTGTAAATACAAATCCTACTCTTCAAACAATAGCATATTTCAATCCATTGTTTTATATGGTAGATGGGTTAAGAGGAAGTTTACTCGGGCAGACATATGAAAATCCACCCTTAATTAATCTAGCTATTGTGTTAGTAATATGTATAATAATGATGAGCATTGGAAGCTATAGCTTTAGTAAAAGTGAAGCATAAAAAAAATATTTTTTAAATATTTCTTTTAAACGTTTTTAACATGTTTTCAAGAGAGCATGCAATAGTCACTGGACCTACACCACCTGGAACAGGTGTAATTTTACCTGCAATTTCTTTTACTTCTTCAAAATCAACATCTCCGGTGACACCTTCATCAGTTTGTATTATTCCAACATCTATTACAAAACACTCTGGTTTAACATGTGCTTTTTTTATTAAACCAGGAACTCCAGATGCTGAAACAAGAATATCCGCTCTATTTGTATAGTTAAAAAGGTTTTTTGTAAAAATGTGGGCTACAGATACTGAAGCATCTCTATTTAAAAAAAGCTCACATAAGGGTTTACCTACTACTGTACTATGATTAATAATTATTACATCTTTTCCTTTTAAATCTATTTTTTCATGTTCTAAGATTTTAAGAACCGCTAAAGGCGTGCAGGGAACAATAAACTCATCTCCAATTAAGAGTCTACCCATATTCTTAGGTGTGAAACCCTCTACATCTTTTTCTGGCGAAAGTGTTTGAAAAAGTTTACTTTTAGATATATGAGAAGGAACCGGCATTTGTATTAAAATCCCATGGATTTTTTTATTTGAATTTAATTCTATGATTTTTTCTAAAACTTCTTTTTCAGAAATATTTGAAGAAAACTCAATATGAACAGATTCAATTCCAGCTTTTTTACATGCTTTATCACGCAGTTTTAAATAAAGATTTGATTCTTTGTTATCACCTATTACAACAGATGCAATACGTGGTTTTATATCATATTTGTTATAAAGTTTTTTTACTTCATCTGAAACATTGTTACGAATTTTTTCAGCAATTTTCTTACCATCAATTATTTTTGTTTTCATATCAAACTAATGAATAATAAAAAACGGTTTTAAAACTCTATGGTTTTTCTCCAATTGCATAGAACTGAGGGAAAAAATTCAATTGAACTCCTTCATCAATAGATTTTAGATAATCAAATTCCCATTTGTCAATTTCTTTTTGAGAAAGACCTGCATCTTTTAGTGCTTTAACATAAAAATCACGTGCATGAAAATAATATGATTTATCTTCTTCACAGCTCCAAATCCTATTATTTCCAATGCCTACTTTTGTTTTAAGTCCAGCTCTTACAAATAAAGATCGGAGTTTTCTACCTATATGCGGATCGCCACCTTTTTGTCTAATGGCTTTTCCTGCAAAAATAGGATCAACTTTTTGGTTTTCAGGATAATGAAGTTTACCTCCGTAATCTGGTTCTAAGGAGGCTAGAACAATTCCACCAGACTTAGCAACTCTTGCCATTTCATTAACTAAATTTTGAGGGTTCGTAGACCACATTAAAACAAGATTACATGTAACAACATCAAATGTGTTATCCGGAAAATCAAGTTTTTTATTGCTACATATTTTAAGTTCGATATTATCAAAATTCTTTAAAACTTTTTTAGCTACTTTAATCATATCCTTTGAGCTATCAATACCAATAACCTTTCCTTTTGTAAGAATCGCTATATCACGTGTAACAATACCAGATCCACATCCTACATCTAAAACAAGATCAGCTTGCTTAAGACCTACCTCTAAATATAGAGGGAATCTTTCCTCAGCTGTTTCAAGTGCTTGAAGCTCAAGTTTTTTAATTAAATCATCAAAATCTTCATTTGATTCCCTATGAAATTTAACTGGCTTTCTAGCTTTCATTAGACGATGATAAAAAGCTAAACAGATATAAAACTAATGATTAAAAATTAAGAGAAAATTCTAAAATTTTATATTAGATCTTTTTATTCAAAAAAAGATTAGGATGAAACAAAAAATGAATACAATTAAAATGTTAACCATCATGTTTATAGTAATATCAATATTTCTCTCGGGATGTATAAATGAAAACAAAACTGAAGATAAAATCTCACATCCTCTACCCGGTGACTTTCAAAATACAACATATGAAAACGAGACAATATGGAAAATTATGAACGTGAGTTCAAATCTTAACAAGACATATTATATTACAGAAAAAAAAATAACTGACATAGTGGATTTTTACTCAGATGATACTAAAAATGAAGAGTATGCTATAAAAGATGGAGGCGCTAGTGGATTATCATATACAAATATTGACACAAATAATATTTCATATGGATATGTAAAACTACATAAAAACAACAAAACAGATGGAATATTTATATTTGCAATTAAAACAATGAATGAGATGCAAATAGAAAAAGCTAATCTTGTTGGAATTGCAACTGGCCCCTGGAATCTAATAGATAAATGTGAAAAAACAGGAAATTTTACCCAATTAAAATAAGGATTTAAATAACTCGATTATTATTCCACTCTTAATGAAAGCTATTTTACAAGTAGCTCTTGATTTATTAAATGAAGAAAGAGCAATAAAAATTGCAGAAGAATCAATTAAAGGCGGAGCCGACTTTATAGAAGCAGGAACACCTCTGATTAAAAGCGAAGGAATGAAGGTTATAAGAAAACTTAGAGAAAAATTTCCAGATAAAAAGATAGTTGCTGATATGAAGATAATGGACACAGGTGCATTTGAAACAGAGATGGCTAGTAAAGCAGGAGCTGATATCATATGTATATTAGGCTGTGCAGATGATTCAACTATTAAAGATGCTTTGAAATCAGCAAGAAAATATGGATCAAAAATAATGATTGATTTAATTGGTGTGAAAAACAAAATAAAAAGAACAGAAGAACTAGAAAAAATAGGCATCGATTATTTATGCATCCATATTGGAATAGATGAACAGATGACCGGTAAAAAACCAACAGAGATTTTAAAAGAAATAGTTAAAAAAACAAATATTCCGGTTGCTGTAGCTGGTGGAATAAATAGTGAATCAGCTGGAGAAATTGTTAAAGAAGGTGCATGTATAGTAATAGTTGGAGGGGCAATCACTAAAGCAAAAGATGTAAAAAAAGCTACAGAAAAAATAAAAAAAGCAATCATGACAAAACAAAATATAAAATCCGATCTTTTTAGAAAATATGATAAAACTGAACTAAAAAAAGCATTCAAACTGGTTTCAACCTCAAATATTTCTGATGCTATGCATCGAGGTGGAGCGATGAAGAGTATTAGGCCTATAAAAAAAGGTTTTCACATTGTAGGTAGAGCTCTTACAGTTAAAACCATGGATGGAGACTGGGCAAAACCAGTTGAAGCAATAGATAAAGCAGAAAAAGATCAAATTATAGTTATTGACGCAGGGGGAAAAAACACAGCTATATGGGGAGAACTAGCTACGTGGAGTGCAAAAGAAAAAGAAATACAGGGCGTAGTTATAGATGGAGCTGTTAGAGACTTCGGTGATTTATTAAAAATTGGTTTTCCTATTTACTATAAACATATAGTCCCAAATGCAGGTGAACCAAAAGGATTTGGTGAAATAGGCGGTGAAATAATCTGCGGCGGGCAAAAAGTAAGAGATGGAGACTGGATAATTGGCGATGACTCAGGAATTGTAGTAGTCCCACGAAAAAACGCTCAGGAAATAGCAAATAGAGCTCATGACATAAAAGAACACGAAGACAGAATAAGACAAGAGATAAAACAAGGAAAATCACTAGGAGATGTATTAAAACTTAATAAATGGGAGAAAAAAATAGGATGAAAAAAGTGGTTTTTTTTACAGACAAAGAAAAACTCCCAGAGGCTTTAGAGTATTTCAACCTAGAAGGTTTTAAAAATAAAAAAGTACCAGTTAAACTACATATGGGCGAAATTAAAAACAAATATTTTCCAAAGCCTGAATTTGTAAGTTATGTTATTAAAAAAATAAAAGAATATGAAATAGATCCATTTTTGTTTGATACTACAGTTGCATATAAAGCTTTAAGACGCTCAAAAATTGGATATCAAAAAGTAGCTAAAATACACGGATTTACTAAAAAAAAGATAGGATGCGGTGTTGTAATTGATGAATCTGGTAAAAATGTTAGAGTAGAAAATAGAGATTTTGAAGTAGCAGATCATATAATTGATGCAAGTCATATTTTTGCGATAAGCCATGTTAAAGGACATAACGCTTCAGGTTTTGGAGCAGCCATTAAAAACTTTGGAATGGGTGGTGTTACAAAAGAAACAAAAATAAAAATGCATCACGACAGTAGACCACTTTTTCAAAAAGATAAATGCACATATTGTGGAAAATGTGCGGAGGTATGTCCCTTTGATGCAATATCAGTTAAAAAACAAACATGGGACGTAAATATTAGAAAATGTTTCGGCTGTGGAGTATGCGTTGAAAACTGTACTGAAGGCGGAATCATAAATAAAAAAGCAAATTTTCAGTATCTACTTGCATGTTCAGCAAAAGCATGCCTTAAAGATAAAAATGCAATCTATTTAAATGAAGTTAAAAGAATCTCTAAAGGCTGTGATTGCGATCCATTTTCTGGGCCTATAATTTGCCCGGATATTGGTTATCTTTTATCTGATGATATTGTTGCAATCGATAAAGCAAGTCTTGATTTGATAAATGATGTTAAACCTGATATTTTTATCAAAGAAAACAATGTTGATCCTGAAAAACAAATAAAATATGGTGAAGAAATAGGGCTTGGTTCAACAAATTATCAATTAATCGAAATCTAAAAAATCTACTTTACCTGATTCTAGATCATAAATTGCAGGTACAACATCCAGTTTTTTATTTAAAACAGCATTATCAACAATATTACTTCTTTTAAAAATCATATTATACTGTCTTTTTAAATTTCCAATTTCATGGTTTTTATCAAGTAAAAAACCTTTTTTTATTTCTTCAATTAAAGGATTCTCATCATTAGATTCCTCTGCTAAGTTTACTGCGCCACAATTAGTATGTCCAAGTAATATCAACAAGGGCGTTTTTAGATTACTTACAGCATATTCAATTGACGTGATAACTGATGTATCCATTGCAACATTCCCTGCAACTCTAATTACAAATAATTCACCAATTGCTTTGTTGAAAATTTTTTCTGGAACAACTCTTGAATCTGAGCAAGTTAAAACAATTGCTTTTGGATTTTGTCCTTTTAAATGTTTTTTAAGTTCGTGTTTATTTTTTGAAATATATTTTGAATTGGAATCTTTAAGAGAATCAATTATTTCTTTAAAAATTTTAATTTCTTCCATAAAAATCAAAAAAAGAAAAGAAAAAAGATTAGGCTTTTGATTTAACCGATGGTTTATATATAATTGCTAAACCTGCAGCAATGAAACATAAGGCTGCCGCTGGTATAAATGCATATAGAAAACTAAGCCCTGCATCTTTTACCATACCTGCTAGGATAGGTCCAACAATACCACCTACGCCATATGATGTAAATACAAAACCATAGTTTAAACCAACGTTTTCTGAGCCAAAACTATCAGCTGTTGCTGCTGGAAAAAGTGCAAAGTTTGCACCAAAGTTAAAGCCTATAAGTGCAGCTGCAGCAAAGAAAAACAAAGGATTCACTGTTGTATAATAAAATGCTAACATCATTATACCCTGGAATATGCACATTGTGATAATTGCTCTTTTACGCCCAATATTATCTGATACCTTTCCCCAAATTATCCTTCCGAGACCATTGAAAATAGGTAGACATATTGCAGCGCCAATTATTGCAAAGCTCTCGGCATCAACCTGACTGAATCCAAATCTTTGAAAACCATCTGCACCTTCTGCAAATATCTTGATATTACCAATAACCATTAGACCAGCAAGAGCACCAATCAAAAACATCATCCATAATAAGTAGAACTGTCTTGTCCCAAGCATCTGTTTTGGCATCAAAGATTTCTTTTTTTCGTTATCCTCATCTTCTTTTGAAGGTTTCCAGCCTTTTGGCTTCCAACCTTTTGGAGGATTTACCATCACTAATGAACCAATTATAACAAGTACTAAGAATAATATTCCATATATTCTAAAAGCCATATCTACATTTGCAATTGTATAAGCAAATTTTCCTGCTTGTTGAGTTATTAATCCATTAAAACCTAGTATACTAGGTGGATTTGCAAGAAGTATCCATATAAATGCACCAAAACCAAATCCAGCTACGGCAAGACCAGAAACAAGTCCTTTTTTATCAGGAAACCATTTAACACCAACTGCAATAGGGACAACATATGCTAGACCAATACCCGCTCCTCCAATTATTCCAAGAGATATTAATTTCAAAATAAAGCTTGCACCTACAAAACTAGCAATTATATATCCTAAACCAAGCAGTGCACCTCCAAGAAGTGCAATATTTCTCGGACCATACTTTTTTGAAAGCTTTCCGCCTATTATTGTAAATATTGCAAATGTTGCAAGACCTGCTGCAAAAATTGCTTGTGTTTCAGTTGCAGTAAAAGCAAACTCACTAACAATTGCTTGAACATTACCATTTCCTATAACGCCTTTAAGAGGAGTTGCAAACGCGCTCCATGCATAAATTGCACCAAGTGCCACCTGAATCATAATTGCGCCTATTACAACAATCCAACGATTCATTACTTTAGCTTCATCTTTTTTGGATTTTTTATCTACCATGATAAATCACTGAGGGGGCTAAATTAAAACCTTATTTAAATATCTATCGAGAAAAAACAGTATATTTAGTCATTTTCTTTAATCTCAATAAAAAAATCTCCAAAACTAAGAATTTTACTGTCTTTTTTTCCTTTAACTATTATTTTTTTATCCAACTTAACAAACTTATTTTCAACTAATTTTTCATCAGAATCAATAAGATTATTAGATATTTCTGAAATTTTTACATCCCCATTTTTTTGGATTTTTTCAATTATTTCTTTTTTATTTCTATTTAAAATTTGAACGAATTTTTTAGCATCTTGTTTTAGTTTCGGCCCCACTACAGAAAAATTAGGTTTAATTTCACTGATACCTTCTTCTATATCTGGTTTATCCGCTATAAATTTGTGATCTGAAGGATATTTCAGTGTCGATTTAATTATTTCATTGTTTTTTTCAAGGGTTTTTACAACTTTTTTTGATGAATAAGTATTAACAGCCTTTATTTCCGAATTAAGAGGAATGCCTTGTTTGCTTTTCCATGATCTGACTTCAGAAATATAGTTTTTTATGATTTCACCTTCTTTTTCTTTTTCTTCTTCGATTAATATTTTTTCGGGCCAATCTGATAGATGAATGCTTTTATCATTTTCGAATTTTTTATAACATATATGATATAACTCTTCAGTTATATGTGGAAAAAAAGAAGCAAAAAGCTTTAACACGCCAAGGCCTATTTTATAAATTGTGTATCTAATACTATCCAAATTTTTCTTATCATATATGCTACTTTTAACCATTTCAATATAATGATCTGCTAGTTCATGCCACAAAAAATATTCTATATCTTTCATGGTCTGACTGTAATCATAGGAATCCATTTGTTTTGTACATTTTTTTACAAGTTTACTAAATTTAGTTAGAATCCATCTGTCAACATCGATTAAACAGACTTTTTTAGGTTTATCATTTGATATCACATTTGATATGAACATCTCAACATTCCATATTTTTCTAAGAAGTTTTACACCGCGGATCACATCTTTAGTTCTAAAAGGATTATCTTCACCAAGTGCACAGCTTGCTGCATAACAGCGGAATGCATCAGCCCCATGTTTTTTTATTACTTTTATCGGGTCAATTACATTTCCAAGACTAGAATGCATTGGTGTTCCGTCTTCAGATAGAATAAAGCCACCCATCATCATGTTTTCAAAGGGTTTTTCATCAGTTATAAGAGTACATCTAAGAATTGTATAGAACGCCCATGTTCTAATGATATCATGAGCCTGAGGGCGAACACTCATAGGATATAGTTTTTTGAATTTTTCTTCGTCTCTTTCCCAGAATGTATTATATAATGGAGAAATACTAGAGTCCATCCAAGTGTCAAACACATCTTCAGAACCAACCAGTTTTCCACCACATTTCGGACATTTATCAACTGGGGGAGTGTCAATTGTTGGATCACAATAACAAGAATCTTCATTTGCAAGAACTATTTCATTACATTCTTTACATTCCCATATAGGTATAGGTGTTGCAAAATATCTCTGACGAGAAATAACCCAGTCCCATTCAAGACTATTTACCCATTCAGTAAGCCTTACCTTCATATATTCAGGATACCAGTTCATCTCATCTGATTTTTCTAAAACTAGTTTTTTAAAATCAGTAGTTTTTAAAAACAATTGTTCAGCATTTACAAACTCAACAGGTGTTTTACATCTCCAGCATACTCCGAGATTTTGCTCTAAGTCATCTTGTTTTAATAAAATATTTTCTTTTTTCAAATCATCGATCACGGCTTGTCTTGCCTGTTTTATTTTCAATCCTGCATATTTACCGCAAATATCTGTCATCTTTCCTTCTTCATCTATACTCATCTCAATTGGTAGATTATATTTGAAAACCCAGTTAAGGTCCTCTTTATCTCCAACTGTACAAATCATTACAACACCAGTTCCAAAATCTGGATCCACTGCATCATCTTCAACAATTTTTACAGTTTTTTCAAAAATTGGCACAATGAGTTCTTTATCAACAAGCCAGGGCGTTCTTTCATCTGTTGGATGAAGAGCTACAATCTGACAAGAAGCAAGCATCTCAGGTCTAGTTGTTGCAATTTCGATATATGCACCTTTTTTATCTTCTCCCACTGCATGATATTTTAAAACCTGCTTGGATGGTTTTTCTTTAAAATAAAACTTGATAGTGTTTAATTTTGTTTTATTATCTGCATATTCAACTTCTGCATCAGCCATAGCAGTCATACAACGAGGGCACCAATTAACTGGAAATTTACCTTTGTAAATCAATCCTTTTTCGAAAAGCTTTAGAAAAGAAATTTGTGTGAGTCTTCTATAATATTCAGCATCTGTTTGATAATAAATACTTGGATCCATACTTTCTCCAAGAAGCATGAATTGTTCTTTCATTGTGTCAATATTTTTATTTGCAAAATCTGAACACATCTTTGTAAACTTATGTCTATCGATATCTTTACGAGTAATACCTAGTTTTCTTTCAACTCTTTCTTCTATTGGAATTCCATTTACATCAAAACATAATGGAAAGAATACTTCATATCCTTGCATACGTTTATATCTAGCTGCAAAATCGATATGAGTGTAATGAACGGCATGGCCTGCATGTAAGGGTCCAGATGCATAACGAGGTGGAACATCGATACTATAAGATTTTTTATTACTATCAAAATCAAAATGATAGATTTTTTCTTCATGCCAATTTTCCTGCCATTTTTTCTCTAGTTTTTTTTGATCATAAGAAACCATGAATCATTTAACCCCAATTATATATTGATTGTAAGGGGTCAATTAATTTTAACTTATAAAAGTTACTTTTTGAGATAAATAATTTAAAAAAAAGAATAAATCAGTCTTTTATAATCGGAGAACAATCTATATCTCCATTGAATACTTCTGTTATATGAAACACACAATAGGTTTCACGCATATCTGAATTAGGATTTCCATTTATCCTATCCCAATGTACAGCTATACAGTGTTTTTTGATATCTATAATCGTACCAGAATAAACACGTTCAAATCCACTTGGATCATAATAGATTTGTTTAACTCTATCTCCCTGCTTGAAAACTTCAAGAAGTGAAGGATTATCCTTAACCTCTTCCTTATATGTCTCATCCATCTTTACCAAACTCCATAGATCAGTTTAAAACTTTGATAAAAACCTTATTTAAGCATATGCCGTTAAAATTACAAATTGTAAAAAAGAAAAAAATTAGCTAGCCTTTGGTTTTTCTTCAAATCTATAAATAAAACTAACAACAAAAGTAAGTAAGATACATACAAACACAAGACCTAAAGCAACCATGATATTATTTAAAATATCAGGATTTATGAGAAGAATTTCACCTAGTGAAAAAATCATAAGGCCTGAAAAAAGTTTTAAAACTCGTCCCTGAAACTCACTTAATTTCCATTTACCAAGTGTTATTACCATTATCGAGACAATCACCATTAATGGAATGACATATATGATATTATATGCTAGAATATAGAAATAGTAACCAAAACCTGCTAGATTTTGGGATGTTAAAATACTTGTATATATCACAGGTAAATTAAAAGAACATAGTAAATCAACAGTATTTGCTGATATCGCAAAAAGAATTGATGCAATAAATAGAGAAGGCAGAGACTTGATTTTTACAATTTTTCTAATTTGTTTATATAAACCTTTTTTCTTTTCATCTGATATACTTGCACTAGGTCCCTTTTTAAAAAAGAAAAAATCTTTAATATTTAATCCGCCAAAAAATATTGCAATAATTCCAGCTATTGAAAAAATTATCATCTGTATTCCTATATACTGTATAACTGTTAGAACTGCAGTCATGAGTAAAAAATAGATGAACCCTGAGAAGAAAACAAAAACTGATCCAATTAAAATCATTTTTTTACGTGATTTCATGTATATTAAAAGGCTTAACAAGAACAATAGAACAAAAAAAGAACATGGATTTACACTATCAATACCTGCAAGAACAATTGTAAGCACCGGTAGTGAGAAATCATTCAGATCGACTTTCATTCCAAAAAAATCTATCATAGGGTTCTTTTCAGTACTTGATTGTGAATAATTACCTGTTAAATGTCTTACTATCTCATTTTTTAAATAATTTTTTGTTGTAATTTCAGTAAAAGTTAGTTTACTTGTTTTATTAGAAGAAAGATTTTTAACAACAATAGATGGAGCATAGGTAAGGTCATATGAATGTAATTTTTCAGAGTTCTCTTCGTATTCTCCAACTTTTGCCGAAATTTTGTATTCATTTATTGTAATGTTATCTTTAAAATATGGTTTAATTTCTGTATTTACAATTTCTTTTGCTGTATCACAATCATCGCAAATACCGGCATATACAAAAAATTCGAGTATCACCGAATTATTATATGAAATATTATTATTTAGATTATTATCATCGGTATTATTGTCAAAGTTTTTACCAGCAGTATTTTCATTAAACATAAAAACTAGAAACACTGATGAAAGAAACAATATTACAATTATTAGTGATAGTATCTGAGACTTGTTCATTTCTAGACCTTTTTAGAAATTTTATTTTTCTTCTAGAAATTGATAGCTCTATTTAAGTTTTTATATGAATTATCTAAAAAAAAAGAAAAAATTAATTTTGTAGTAAATTCTTAAGTTCTGAGAGATCGTTTTTGATGTGATTTATCTCATTCATTTTTTGTTTTTCGAAATCTTCTACGATATCATTAATTGAGGAGTTAAGTTTGTAAATATGAACAGGGCGGCCTTTTCCTTTCTTTTTAAGTTCTCTTTTTTGTACCCATCCTCTTCTTTGTAATTCTTGCATAGCAACACTTACTTCAGGTTGTCTAAGGCTTGCATTTCTCTCGATCTCTGATGATCTACACTCATCGGAACCTGAAATATACATCAATGTTTTAGCTAGATTTCTGGGCATGCCAAGCTCAGTGAATACCTTGATTACTTTTTTATCTCTGGGAGTTAATTCTTTATTATTTTTAGCCATATTATCAACCGTAATATTATATTTACAACCCTATAATATAATAATAGCATATAAATTTTTTCATATTTTAATATAAAAAAAAGCCTTATAATTATAAAAACCCTAAAGCTTCCTCAATTCTACCCATCTCAATACCAGTTGTAAGATTGCCAATGATTGCGCCCTTATTATTTGCAGAAATACCTGAACCAATAACGGGGGTGCCGTGATTAATTGTTCCAATCATAATAGGGACATTAAATATCTTTTCGAGTTGTTTTTTTTCATCCTCAGTTACCTTAGGGTGGCACAATAGGCCTTTGTTATTTACACAAGCAGCCATCCCAACAGTTTTTAATCCAGCAATTGTACCACGGTAAGTTGGAACGTTCAAGGTTTCTTTAATATCTTTAATGGTACTATTTCGAACATCTGGATGGACCAAACATCCATAGTCATTAACTAAAATATCATTTCCAGCTGCATTAAACTTATCTGATATAACTTTCAAAGAAAAACCAAGGTCTTTAATGATATTTCTAGATTTTTCATCTATAAAATCACATACGACTGCACCATTACTATTGATAGATAACAAACTACCAACAATAGATGACTCTGCAATGCTAATTTCTATAAGTTTAACGTCAAGTACTGAAGAAACTTTGTTCTTTACTTTTTTAGTTAAACCTTTTTGAATAAATGCATATTTATCATTACTTCTGCAGAACACTCCGACATTAGGATTTTCATTGAAATGAGTTAAAAAAAACCAACTTTCTTTGTTAATAATTATTTTCCTCCCTTGTTTCTATATTATGAAATTCTATACTTTTTTATCATTTTATACTAGTATTTTAAATCAGGAATTAGTTATCTGTTATAAATCTTATCATTGTTAATACAGACAGCAAAACTCAACCTCAAACAAATATCAAGAATCAAGAGTTTAATATAAATAAGCCAAATATTGTTAAAAATAAAAAAAAAGTTACTTAGATTTACTGTTTTTCTTATCCCCCGGTTTATTTTTTGATTTAGAAGAAGATTTTGATTTTGTAGATTTCTTTTTTGTATCTTTTTTCTTTGATTTAGACTGTTTTTTCTTATCATCACTTTTCTTCTCTGTTTTCTTTGAAGGTTTTTGCTTTGTTTTTTCTTTAGATTCTTTTTTCTCAGAATTTTTTTCTTTTTCTTCGGACTCGTCTTTTTCTTCTTTTTCCGTTGGTTTTTTCTTCTTGATTTTTACATCGCCGTCAGCGGCTGGTGCAATTTCATAATCCTCAGTACCAGTTTCTTCTCCTTCGAGTTCCTCTTCTTCCCGTCTAAGAATTGGTGCTTTCTTTTCTTTTTCTTCTTTAAGAATTTCACGACGTGATTTTTTAAAATCAAGTTCGGGAAGATATGCTTCAACAACACCATCATCAAATTTCACTGCTTTAACTCTGATTTTACTAGGCATATTGTATTTACCATGTTTCCAAAGAGAATTATTCAATGAATCGTCGATCCATATCTTATTTTCTTCTACTTTCATATGTTTAGTTAGATATTTTTTGACACGTTTTACAGCAGTAGGTGCTGATTTTGTTTTTTTATGATTATATTTTTTAAGTGGAATAGTGTATATTCTTTCTAATTCTTCTGCCATTTTAATTACCTTAGTTTAGCTTTTTTTAAGTTTGTTTCTACGCCAGTTACGTGTTTTTGGATGACGTGTGAAACGCCTATTTGTTTTTATCATAATCCAAGCTGGGACTCTTCTATTGCTTTTAGTAGCTTTATTTAATCGTATTTTTTTGGATAATGGTTTATGTGTTGACATTTTTAAACCCTTTTTTTATTTTCTTTTAATTTTAATATCTCTTTTCTTTGGTATCATACGAGAAAGTAAATCCCGTAACTGTTCATCATTTATTTTATTTTTCAATCTTCCAGATTGAGCAAGCATTATTAGTTGCTGTTCGATATTTTCAGCAATATTTGGCCTTGAAACTTTAATATTACCAAGGCGTTCTCTTGCTTTTGGAGTTAGTATCCTTATGAGTATCAGTTTTTTTTGTTTTTCAAATTTTTCCTTTTGATCATTTTGTTGATCAATTTCTTCAGCTGCACCTTGATTTCTTAATTGCTCAAGTTTTTTCTTCTTTAGTTCTTCAAGTTCTTCATCCATACTATACAAAGTTTCCTTATAACCTTATTAACATTTATAATTTTTTGAGTTCAGGAATATAATCTAAAACATCTTTTTTGACATCATTTGCAACGTTATCCAAAAAGGACCTTCCCTTTGCCGTAAGACCCCTTCCTTTTCCCTTGATTTTTGTTAAATAACCTGATTTTTCAAGTTGCTGCAGAGCACGTCTAGTAATTGAACCGCCTCCAGATCTTGCTTTATTTGTCTTTGAACCTCTATTTTTTGCACCGCCATAAAGTGATCTGAGTTTCTCTGTACCAATTGTATCATTTATATAAATTTTTCTAAGAATTGAAGCACAACGCGTAAACCACCAATCTTTTTGATCAGGTGGGTTTTCACGGGAAACCCCCGTTCTTGAAAACTTGTTAGCATCAGGTGTAACAATATTTTCATCTTCTTTTAGTTTTTTTGCAACTTCATCTATTAATTCTTTTGCTGGAACATCATATACAGTTGTCATTTTTGATTTTCTCCTTATATAAAAGGAAATTGAGTAACGGTAATAAACGATTGATTATATAAGTATAACGGAGGGATTTTTAATCCTTTTTTAGCGGGATTCTAGTATATTTTTTACAATTTTTACAGTATAAAATAATTTTTCCCCTTGAAACTCTGACTCTTGAATTTTTTTTAGGGAGTAAATATGAATAACAATGTTTACAATATCTTCTTTTAAATTCTTTTGGGATTTTAACTAAATACCTCATAGATATTTTTCTTGCAATTTCTACATATCTATCTGCTAGATCTATTTGATTAAATATTGCTTTTTTCTCAGCTAGATTGAATAGATATTTAATTCGTTTAACTGCGATATCTTTGTTCTTTTTTTTGTTTTTCCTGGATTTTTTTGCCATAATAAATCATCTAGATAACTTAGAAAAGCTATAAAAAAAGGGTATTTAACTATTCTCAATTGTTTTTTTTGTTTACTTAATTTTGGTAGCAAATATTAAACATGAAAGAGAATACTTAGTTTTTAATTGAAAATATTTATGTAATTAGACATTTGATTGATGTATCTGTAATGTAAAAGTAACCGGCACATATAAATCATCATCAGTATTTTCCTCTTGATACATTGTCAATCTTCTCTGAAATAATGTGTTATACTCTTTAGTTGAATCAAAATCATCTTCAGGGTATTCCCATATTAGTTCCTTAGTAAGAGTGTTTTTAACTGTAATATGTATATCTGAGCCATATTTTAATTCAACTGCATCATCCAAACCTAAAATTTCTAATACCTTACTTTGGTTTAGATTAGTTGTAGCATTTAATTTTGCATAATCAATAGTTCCATAATTAACAATATCTGATTCTTCCATAATATCTAATAACGATTCTGAACCATGAAAAGAAGTACCTGACGATCCCCAATAATTTAAACCACCGCCTCCGGATGAAGAAGAACCTATTCTAAGTGGAAAATTACATGCTACTCCACTAATTTTATCATTTGTTTCTGAGCCGTCATTGCCATTAAAGGGATTAAAAGCTATCGTATCCTCTTCACTTAATCCAGAATTTAATCCAGAATCTTCACCTTCTCCACCATCCATATATCCAATAAGTACGTCATTATGTACAACTAAATCCTCCTCTGCTGTTGCAACAATATAGTTATGATAGGGTTGTACTTCAAAATTATAGGTGGGAACTCTTTTATAGATTTTTTCAAGTGAAACTATTTTATAGTTGTCGTTTGAACCAAGATAATCACCTATTCTTAGGTTTCCTGCCTCTTTCCATCCCTCATCAGAATACATTGGATGATTAGGAGTAACTCTTAGAAAATCATTAATTACAATGTAATAGCTACTCATTTCTTCAGGTTTATGATGAAATACATAACTTACAAAACCAATTTCTCTTTTTTGCTTTTCAGAATCAAAAGATACAACTCTATCACCCATCTTTATATTCTCAATATTTTTATAAAAACCATCTGCCATTAAGACTTTTGTTCCCTTTAAAAAACATGATTCGCCATCATCATACTTACCATATTGACGCTGTTTATTATGCACAAGTATATTCTTACCAGATAATAAAACATGATAATTATGATTCTTTTCAACTTCAATATTATAAGTTGGAACTTTTGCAAAAATATAATCAATTTTTGTTATACTAACCAATGAATCTTTACAACCCAGTTCATCTCCTAATACTGCATTACCTATTTTATCCCATTTACCATTAATATACATTGGATGATTTGGAGTTACTTTCAAAAAATCATTAATAATCATATAATAGTTACCCATCTCATTATAAGAATGATGAAATACATCTGTAACCTTTCTATTTACTTTTGTTTTTAATTTTTCATCAAAGGCAGTGACAATATCACCAACTCTTATCTCTTCGATATTTTTGTATTTTCCATTTCCCATAAGGACCTTTGTATCTTTTAAAAAACAGCAATCAATGTAACCAGTATCCGGATCAGGTAAATCCCACTTTCCCGCAATATCCTTTTGAGTGCCTGCACTATAAAGGAATGGTAAACCTCCATATTCAAAAAATTTCGTGTTGTAATCTCCGGTAGTACTATTTATAGTAAATACTACATATTTTTCAGAGTCTTTAAAACCTAGTTTTTTTACAGGTAAATCTGTCTGATACCATTCGTTTCCAATATCATTTCTTCCGCAATCATTAATAAGAGTTTCTGAAATCTTAATACCCTGATCGTGACTTTTTTGAACTGAAGAATCATAGGATACATTAACATCCTGTATCCCTGCTATGAAAAGAGTAAATACTACAATTACTACACCAATAGCAATAAGAGTAACATATATATTTGCAGAAGCTTTTTTGTTAAAATTTTTAACCAAATTTATCCTCATAATCTCTCACCAGTGTTTAGTTATTATACCTATATCCCTACATTATATATCTTCTTAATCATACTATTTAAATATTTCCTGTCATTTTGTCTCTATTCTATCTTTTTTTAATCTAAATGTATATTGAAACATAAATAACAGTAGATTTTTCAATTTTAACATTTCCATCGTTTAATGATAAGTTCACATCAAGGACATACATAGCAACCCCATTGTTAAAATTTGTATTACCATTATAATTACAATCAATTAGAGAAGCATTAAAATATGTGCCACCTACAATTTCATGTTTGTAGAAAAAATCAGCTGCCTTTTTAAATGAAACATTAATGCCTTTTTCATCACCCGGATTAGAAACCAAATAATTATCTAAGTTTTTTTGCACAGATTGTTTAAATTTGTCAAGTATATTTATAAAATCTGGAATTTTAGCTTGAGAATGAACACTTTGAACCTCTGTGCCTACATTTGATAACTCTGAAGCAAAAGACGCTAGAACTACAACAGACATAACTAATATAAATCCCATGAGCACAATTAATTGACAAGAATTATTATTAGATAAAGATCTAAATTTGAAAGAATTTTTTATTATAATATTTCCCAAACCTCCAATATAAAAATATAATCAACACCATTATAACCAGGAATAATACTTTCATTTTTATAGCCGCCAAATGATTCATTAAAAACATAAGGTATAACTAATAAATACTCTGATCTTGATACATCACCTAGTTTTCCAATGCCCGCTTCACCACCATACCAGAGAATGGTTTTTTCATTGTTAGAAATATATATATTATATTCAACATTATCCGGCAAAGATTTATCAAAATATTCAGTTGCATTTGTTGTATCATTCAAAGAAATATACTCAACAAGTCTACTACCAAATAAAACTCCGCTTAATTCTTCACTAATCCGATTTGATGTTTTTAAGGAATCAAGGCTTCTTATAGAATCATCAGCTATTATCTTTAATTGATTTGAATAGCTATCAACAGTACTTTTTTTAACAGGGGATAAGCTAGTAATTAAAATTAATGCTAAAAGAATCATTATAGCAAAAATTACTGATTCAAGGACCATCATAGAAGCAGTATTGTTTTTTATTTTTATCATACACCCTCCTTTATACTAATTCCTTTATCGCCTTTTTCTATTTTTAAAGTATTAATAATCCAGTTACCACTAAAAACAAATTTTAATGTTCCATCATTATCCTCTTTTTCAATAAAACTATAACAATTAGAATAATTAGATGGGTCATCACTAGCTTGTATTGTTGAAATCATTCCTTCAGAATTATTTATTTTAATATTTGTACTATGGCCAATTTTTTTAGATCCCATACCAAAAGTAACAAAAAGATCCCCTTCAGGAAGATTTTCTACTATAAACTCTACTTTTTCAGTACCGTTATTATAATCATAAAAAATATCGTTATTTAAACTATCAATATCAGAACTAACTTTGTCTTTATTGCTCCAATAACTATTATTTGAATCTAATCCTTCAAAACTGGGGTTTAAATCATAGATTAAAGTCTTATATACTTTTACCCAATCTACTAAAAGATAACTATCCATAAAACTTTCAAGACCAATAGACATATTCCCAGATAAAAATGGTACACCCCCGGGATCATCTCTTCTATTTGTAAAAGACTCATTAGTGTCCAAAACTTGTGGTAGAGACACAAATGAAGACATTTTCTTATTTTCTGTACAGTTAAAACGTATATTTCCAATTATTGTATAATTATCTGAGTTGTAGAAATGTACCTGCTCAGTTTCAGATGGATTTTTAGAAGTATTTTCAAAAGTACCATATGTCTCATTTTCAGTTTTCCCAATAAAAACACCGGTTCTTTGAACAAACCATCTATCTGGAATAGATATGTCCTTACTTTCAAGAAGTTCTCCTCCACCAATACCTCCAGCCATTCCACCTGCATTACCTTCAATAGGATAACCCTTTCCTAGGCTATAACCATTCAATGTGCTACTGTTAGAAATTGTAACATATGAATTTTCAAAAATCTCAGAAAATTTATTTACAATTCCTGGCCGATTCATTAAAACTCCAAGAACAGTACTTGCTTTAGCATCATCAGGAAACAGCCTCATCATAGCTTCAACTCTATATAAATTATAAACGATATTAACATTAGAGGTCCCGTTACCCTCAAAAGAAAAGTCATCGTCCGTTTCTGAAGTATAGTTTATAGTAAAATTTACTGGATTCTGAAAATGAATGCTTGGATCATTTTTATTTTGTTCAAAAATAGAATCGTTAGTATAAACCGCTGATCCATTGGATAGATTTAAACAATTATTAGAACTAAAATTTGCATTATTTTCAGGAAAATCATACCATTTTTTTTGGCTTTCATCAGGATCACTAAAATCATCATAAAAATCAAAAAAATCAGCTGGATCACTCTGAATATCAACAGCCGAATCATTTCCAAAATACATATATATAGTTTTTTTTGAGTTCATATTTAAAGGACTATGTCCAGTAATTTCTACCCATATTTTAGAAGTTCCAATAGGGTTCCATATCTCAATGAAATAATCAAGAGAGTTACTAAGCCCGGAATCATCTTTATCATAAAACCTAATATCTATACCAGAGGACAAGTTTGTTTTTGAATAATCAAAATAGCTAGGCTTTAGATATATAGGATAAGAAAAAGAATCCAGATCAAGTGAAGTAATACCATACTTTCGATAATCTTCTGAAACAGAATTATTTAAAACTATAGACATACGATAATCCCAGCCATCAAGCCATGTGTCAGTAATAAAAGAAGCAGAGGTATTTACTATTTTTATATAGCCATCAGCTACATTTGAATTGAGCGTTCCAAAATCAAATTTATAAACCTCTTCAACAGGATTACAAAAAACCTCTATCCTGCCATTAGACCCATATGCTTTACCTGATATACCATAGTTAAACTCTTCAGCATTATAAGTTGTGCAATTTACAGTAATAAAACCATCAGTTGAATTAACATAAACTTTTTTGTCAGTTAATTCAACATAATACGGTTTTCCAACCAGAGTTCTTGGGATATCTACAACAAATTCATATGAGGATTCATCAATATTACGTCTTGTAGAAACAGCTCCTAAAACAGCGTCAGACACAACATGGGCAATATCTTCAGCAATTATTTCTGCGGCATCTTTAGTACTATTGTTTATTGTGTCATTTGAAATTAATATTATACCTACCATCAAACCAGCAGTTATTTGTAATGCTAGAATATATCCAACTATCTGCGACACAGCCTTGTTATTTCTCAGAAGTTTCCTTTTAATAATCTACACCTCCATACGAAGATCACAAACTGTTCTCACAAGAGTAAATTCCAAATGACTAGGGCTATCAAATTTTATGTTATCTGAATCCTGTTTTATAAAATCATGATAAATTCTATAAAAAACATTCCATGCATCAATATCATTTTCAAAATCATCATTAAAAAACTGCATCTTAAAGTTATAGGAAACATTTCTATTTTCTAAAATTGTTCTATTTGTAATAGCTGCGTGAATTTCTACATCTGCACCAGCTGAACCACCTATGCTGACATCATTTGTTGTATTTAGCTGTAGAACATATAGTATAAGATTGTTATTTTCATAAAAAACTTTAGGTCTTTTATCAATTGAGCTGCTGGTTGGAAAACCTTTTATAACTCCAAGATTCTCAGCACTTACATGATATGTTCCTTGACCTGTATTTAGTTCATATACTACTGAACCTGTATCAAATACCCATATTCTTCCAAATAGATTTGAATTATCTTCGTCAAATAAATCGATTTTATATGCACCAGATATATTTATACTACCAATAGAAAATTCAAATTCAGAATCAGAATCTTCAGAACAAGTATTCATCCCATCATCTGTTCCAATTAAATCATATGCTTCGGCCGAAACACTACCTGTTGGATAATCAGTACCATCAAAACTGATTTCAAATTCATTATCACTATCATCTAATCCTGATACATTAAACTCGTAATCGGGATCTAATGAATAATAGATAACAATACGCGAACCAATTATTTTAGAATCTCCAACGTTTTTAATAGATTCAATATAAAAATTTCCTTCATTAAAGGATATTGGAATCATTGAGCTAGCGTTAACCCCTTGTGATAATAAATTATCTAACGCATTAGAAAAGTACCTTAACTGTTCTGACATACTATTTACCTGAGTTTCAGCTTCAATTCTTTCTACGCTTGGCACGTACCAAAAAAAGATAGAAGAAGTTGTTGTAGCAATTATTACAATAATCAGAATATAGCTTACAACCTCTGAAACAGCATAATTACTCCTATTGTGCATCTATCCCATCTACCACTTATTATATAAATACAAGTTCATTATATAAAATCTACGTTGAAAGAGGGTTGTTAATCTATTAATTTTTTTAATGATATTTCATTTTAACATTAAATATCGAGTTTAATATTACAACACTACAACCTGATTCAGAATCTGAAGGAGTGTAAAAAAGTCCTTTTTCATCGTCAATATCACAAAACTTTGAAGGATAATTGGTTTTAAGATACTCTTTGAGTGCATTGGAAATTTCACCATCAAAATATATGTGAATATAGTATGATGAATTTTTTTCCCTGTTAACATCAGCATATAAACTCAGATATATTTTAACTTTTGAGTCCTGAACAGAATGAATGGAATCATCTGAAATAACCATCTGGTTTAGACGCAACGCAAAAAGATTGTCTTTAAAAATAGAATTTGAATAACTTTTCACACTATATGACGAATCATATGATGTAATCCAACCGCCAATTAAACCTAGTTTAATATCTCCTTCAGAGTTTTGAATATTTCCAATTAACGAATCAGTATCAACAATCCATATTCTTCCTTCAGGTACTGAGTTACCATTCCACAATTCTATTAAGACAAGGCCTTCTAAACAATTACCAGAGTCTTTTAAATTGAATGTATACTTTCCATCTGTATAACTAGGTTCGACTGATTCATTCTTTACATACCCCTCAGGTGAAACTATAGAAAAATAGTTACTAAAACCATAAGCAAATGTACTATTTGACACTTTGATTTTATAATCATTGCCGCTTGTTAAATTATAGGGGATCGACCATTCAAAAGACCCCTCATCACCACTGTTTAAAGCATAGTTAGTTAATGTAATGTAATAGTTATTGTTCTTATATAATGAAATATTAATATTACTTGTTTCTTGATCTGAGTAAAGCCAGGATATGTTATGAATTGACCCAGCATTCCATATACTATCAGAATGTGGATTATTAACCTCTATTGATGCCTCAGAAACAGTTAAAGTTATTGTAAATTTGCCTTCACCTGCATTGGTATCAATTGTTATATTACAAGTATCTGAAAAACCAACATTCTTACCAGTTGAATTAACTGTAACTTTTATCATTTTTTTGTCTGCACTATTATTGGAAACACCCTCTGTTGGTGAAATACTTGTAATCCAGTCACAACCATTTTCTTTTGTTAAATTAAAAGTAAGTTGACTTCCATCTTCACCATCATTTGATATATAAAAATCGATATTTTGTTCTTGATTTATCTCAAGATTTACATTTTTAGACTCTGATGAAAAATTAAGTTCTGGAGATGCTTCTGATCTAGTTGTAAAACTCCAAGTATCAGATGTTTGAAACTCATGTGAATCGTTATAATCATGTAGTTTAACATACCAGGAAACTTGTTCATCATAAGTAAATACATCTTCTACTTTAATCTCTGCACGTTCTCTTCCTGGTACTTGTGGGATTGAGTTACTAATTAATGAATTATCAAAAGCATCATAAAACATTACTCCAACTCTATCTGAATCATCGTCGACATAAACACTCAAACTAACCTCTACATAATCCCCGTTTGGTGAACCAATATTTTTATCTTCATTTCCTGGGTAAGGGTCTGATGCTGAAGGAAGCTGATCAATATCATCAACTTCTGTTATAGTTACAGTTGCAATGTTTGATGTCGCACCATCTGTATCATTAACTGAATAGTTAAAACTATCAGGTAAGTCATCTCCTGAATGGTCATATTTTATTGAACCATTATCATAAACATTCAAAGATCCATAATCAGGCGGATCTCTAATCCAGATACTGGTAGAATCCACTGAAGTCTCAATATCATAATCGTTTGACACTATATCAATCCATGTAACACCATTTGTTTCAACAGATCCAGGGTCATCTACAGCAACAGGAGGATCATTAACAGGCCTAATATCTATAGTTGCTTTTGCCTCATTTGAGACTGCTCCTAAAATATCCTCTATTGTAAAATTAAAACTGTCTGCCCCATTATAATTAAGATTCGGATCATATCTAATTTCACCTGTAGTATAGTTTATGTCAACTGATCCATGATCTGGACCGCTTGCTACATTTAAACTTGAAAAATTTAAATCATTTCCATCTGGATCAATAACTTCTTCTGTAACATTTATCCAAATACTTTCATCTTCAAAAATATCAACTGTTAAATCAGTAGCTTCAGGCGGTTCATTTGGTAAAGTATAGTACACTTTTAATTTTATGAAATCGATTTCCATACCATTTCCCTCATCATTAGTACAAGTCAACTCTACACAAAAATTTTCATATGAAAAATCAGATCTTTCCCATTCGCGACCCCAATCCTCAGAAGAAGATCCTATTGACTCATTTGAAAAAACCCTGCCTAATGCGCCTTCATCAGTTCGTTTATATCCAGTCCATGTTATACCATAGTCCCAACTTAATCTTACCCCTGCATCACTATAACCATCGTATCCTCTCCCCTGTAGCATGACCTCTATACCTGTGATATTTGCACCTATCGGGATATCATTTTCAATACTAACGCCTTCCTCTTCTCCACCGATATTATCAAAAATAGAAATTTTTTCAATTTTCTCTCTAACTTCAAAAGTAGCAAAATTACCATCATCAGATAAAACATGATCCGGGTCTTCAACATCCCTATTATCATCAACTACTTTATTAGCCCAATGCCAACTAGTTTCAAATATATCACTATTATGAACAAGAATATTTACACCATTTGACAAAATAAAATAATTATGTAAACTTTCAACAGATAGATCATAGGTAAAAACTTTATTGTAAACTTTTTTAATTGAATATATTTCTTCAAAAGAACTTGAACTTGTAAACAAATAGTCCCCCATTTCAAGATTCAATGCATATTCCCAACCATCATCAGTATAAAACTCATGATTTGGTGTAACTTTTATATCATTGTTAATTACTAAATAAAAATCATCCATTTCAAAAGGGTTATGATGAAAAACATTTGAAACAATAGAACTAGTAGTTTTTTTATTTTCAAAATCATAAGCTTTAACTTTATCACCGATACATATATCCTCAATATCTTTATAAGAACCATCAGCCATAAGAACTTTAGTACCACTCAAAAAACAAGTTCTAGAATCATCAAGCCAGACACATTCAGCTCTGTCAATACTATTTTCTGGTGCTAAAATACTAAAACTATCTGAATCTATATCATCAACACTAAAATTAAAAGAATTGTTAAATGAATAGCTAATCATAGTTGTACTATCTTTTTTAGATGTACTCAATGTTGAATAACTATCTATATCCATTGGAACAACTGTAGATGCACCAGAATTACCTCTCAATGAATTTTCAAAGTTACTTGCCACATCTTTAAATTGATTAGAAAGGACTTCATCAGAGTATCTCTTATCTAAATTATTTATAACAGGTACACCCCAAAATAGAACAGTCGAAGTAATAGATGTAACTATCATAAACACTAAAATTGTAGCAATAACCGGACTTACCGCGTTAATATCTCTCCTCATTTTACATCCCTTCACTTATAGGCAATATATAATTTAGCCTTATAATATTTATTTGTATCAAGTAGTATATAAATCTTATTTGGAAAAATATCACTTTACCAGAAACATTTGTGAATTTATATCTTTCAAACTCTTGTATTTGGTTTAAATTGAAAGAAAAATTTTAAACACAATAAAAGTAATCAAAATCATAATAAATACGTGTTTTACACCAGATATAATATCTCCTTCTTCAAATACACCTGCAACAATACCCATAAAAACACTTTGAACAATCGCCGCAGTGTAAAAAAGCTGAGTTACAGCTATTTGAGAAATACTATTTCCCCCTCCACCATAATTTCCAGCCCCGAAAGAATTTTCACCAACCATATTAGGAATTAAACTAACAGACAAAACAAGGATTATAACCATAAAAACAAACATTGAAACATATACAACTGCAACATATGAAAGCATACTAGCCCTTCTTTCAGATTCAAGTAGTTTTATTTCTCTAGCATCTTTTGATGCAGCATCTAGAACATCAGCTACATTTCCTCCACTTCTACTAGCTTCAATAATAAGTGAAATCGTCCTAGTAATAAGTTTTGTATTAATTCTTTTTGAAAAAGCTCTAAGAGCATCTTCAACTGAACTTCCCCAAGATATCTGCATAGCAATTTTTTTAATTTCATCTGATAAAACCCCATAGTTACCTTTAGATGAATACATTATTGCTTTTGTAAAAGTCATACCAGCACGCCTAGATTCAGCTAAGTCACGCACAAAATCAGGGAAACGATCATCTATCTTACGAACTTTTCTAAGTCTAAAAAATTCATATATTCCATAAACACCAGATCCAACTATGATTGCAAGGACTATATAATCATACCAACTACCAAAACTGAAAGTACCATTACCTGTTTCAACTACTAAAGGAGAAATCAGGCCTACTGCCTGAAATAAAGCAAGTATTGAAAAGACTATTACAGGAATTATTGCAGATAAATAGACAATAAGACGTTTCAATTGTCCAGTAATCAAAAGATTTTTGAAAAAATTCGGTTTCCCAGTTTTTTTTAAATCAGCCATAATCTATCACACCTTTGTTGACATTGATGATAAAATATATGCAAAACCAATGTGAATCATGGGAATCACTAGAAGAATAAATATATACATAAAATTTATTTGATCCATACCTGCATTTGAAATAATCATAAGTAAAGGAAGGATAATAATTATTAGAAGTACTCCTGCTACAGCTGATGTAACATAAGCTTCAGCCATAATACCAAGGCTTTCAATTTGTTGTTTTTGAGCAACTCTATTTTCACGTGTATACTGCTCAGCTTTTGACATAAAATATGGTTTTAAAGCACCTCCGGATTGTACTGTTACAATAGCACCCTGCAAAAACTCTTTGAATTTATCAGAAGGTGTTCTTCTAATATTTGATTTTATCGCTGAAATTATATCTCTACCTAAAAGACCTACATCTCTATAGATCCACACAGCTTCTTCTTGAATTTCACCATATATCCTCTGTTTTGACAATGCTTTAAATATCTCTGTGGGTGTAATTCCAGCAGAACTCATTGCAGATATAAAATTAAGTGCATAAGGTAAATCCTTATCTATCTTTTTTCCTCTTGCTTTTGCTTTACTAGAAGGTAGATTTAAAAGTATAAAATATGTAGCAACAGTACCTATTACAGATATCAAAATAAAGATTAAAACAAATATTATAGGAAGAGCTAAAAAAATAAAAAGGCTAAAAAAAACAAAACCCAAAACTATTCCTGCAATTATTGTAGTAACCCACACATAGGAAAGATATGCACCTGCGCGCATTTGGGTATGTGCTCGTTCCAGGTTTAATCTTAACTTTTCAGTAGCAATATTCTCAGCTACTCTGCCAAACCATCTGTAACACGTTTTTTGATAACTGCTAAGAGCCATTTTCTCTCCTCATCAAAAAAACTAGCAACATCTAAATAAAAATTAAACTAGTTTTTTCCACCTTCAATTTCTTTTTTTATTTTTTTAGCTAATTTCTTTTTTATACCTTTTATTTTTGATAAATCATCTATACTAATCTTCTTGAGATCATCCTCACCTTTAATCTCATTTTGATATAGAACACTTGCTAGGTTTTTGTTAATAGATTTAATATTTTTAAAACCTTCTTTATAATCAATATCTTCTTTTTTGTTTATCTTTTTTATTTCTTTAATTATTTTTTTTGCTTTCTTTTTTGTAACTCCATCTATTTTACTTAAATCTGTAACGTTAGTTTTAATCAAACTATCAATTGTATTATACCCATTCTGAATCAAAAGCTCAGATGTTTTTTTATTTATATTTTCTATATTTTCAAAAACATCATCGTTTAAATTCATTATCTCTTCAACTTTATGTTCTCCTCTGTCAAAATCTTTTAATTCCTTGATTGATTTTTTCGGGGGTTTTTTAGGCGTCTTCTTAGTTTTTCTCATCTTTCTTAGAAAATCATCGGGATTTTCTGTATATCTAGCTATAACCTTTGCAACTTCTGTAAAAGTCCTAATATTATTTTCAACCATCCATTCTAAAATTTCAGCTCTTTGTCTTATTTCTCTAGTAATTTGTTCTTTATTCATATCCCATCTGGCACGTATTCCTTCTAAAACATAACTTTTACCAGTGTATATAAATTTATCATTAATTGGATCCCATCTGAATACTTCATTAGTAAGAATTTCTTTAGTGGTCGGATCGATATCAATTATTTCAACGACTTGTTTACATCGTCTAACCCTTTTTCCTTTTACTCTTGTTGTAATATGTATGGAAACTATATCTAGAGACTGAAGCATTATCCGTGGAATGTCAATAGGTTTTCCTTCCAGCCGATGAATTAGTGATTTAGCTGAATCAGCATGAACTGTACTATACGTTGCATGGCCAGTAGCCATTGCCTGAAATAAAACATATGCTTCTTTACCGCGAATTTCACCTACAAGAAT
>CAZFFN010000064.1:0-62932 GCA_964518165.1 uncultured Thermoplasmatales archaeon | reverse complement strand
CCCTGATAAAAAAACTCCAAAAAATAAAGTTAAAGTAAAAGAAGGAGAGCTTAGGCTACCTGATTTTTATGATACAGTAAAAAGTCTTGATCAAGTAACAAATGTTGATTATTATCTCTATGGATGTCCACCTACGCCAGAGCAGATTATGGATGCAGTAAATAGAATTGTTGAAAACAATCTTCCACCTAAAGGTTCAGCGTTTGGCCCTGAAAAATCTGTATGTGATGAATGTCCATATGAAAAAAGTGAAAAGAAAATAAAAAAGATCAAACGTATCTATGAAATTGATAAACTTGAAGATAAGTGTCTTTTGGAACAAGGCATTATCTGTATGGGCCCAGTAACCCGTGCTGGATGTAATGCTAGATGTATAAAGGGAAATATGCCCTGTACTGGCTGTAATGGTCCTACTCCAAATGCACTTGACCAAGGAGCTAAAATGATAGGGGGTCTTGCATCTATTCTTGGAATAGAAGGTGAGGAAGATATGAGTGAAGAAGAAATAGAAAAACTAATCGCTGATATCGTTGATCCCATTGGTACTTTTTATAAATACACTCTTCCAACTTCCCTGATAAAAAGAAAGGTGATAAAAAAATGAAGACCGTGACAATTAACCCTATCACACGTCTTGAAGGACATGGAAAAATTAGTATTTTTTTAAACGATTCAGGTAATGTTGAAAATGCATATTTGCAGATACCTGAACTTCGTGGTTTTGAACGTTTTTCAGAAGGAAGACGCGCTGAAGATATGCCCCAGATTACTAGTAGAATATGTGGGGTATGTCCTGTAGCTCATCATATGGCAAGTACTAAAGCTCTTGATGATGCATTTAATGTTGAACCAACGGATACTGCTAAAAAACTCCGTGAATTGATGTACTGCGGATATATTATTTATGATCATATACTCCATTTCTATTATTTAGGTGGCCCTGATTTTGTAGTAGGACCAAATGCTCCTGCTTCTAAAAGAAATATTCTTGGTGTTATAGAAAAAGCAGGTATCGATATAGGTAAAAAAGTAATAAAACACAGAGCCTATGGGCAGAAAATTACTAGTGTTTTAGGTGGAAAAGCAACTCATCCTGTATGTGGACTACCAGGTGGAGTTTCAAAAGGACTTAATAATGATGAAGCTGAAGAAGTAAAAAAAATGGTTGATTCATGTGTTGATTTTTCTGAATTTAGCCTTAAACTTTTTTCAGATATTGTACTTGAAAATAAAGACTATGTTGATCTTATAAAAAGCGATCCATATCAGCTTAATACTTACAATATGGGTCTAGTAGACAAGGACAATAAGGTTAATTTCTATGATGGAAAGATAAGAGTTACAGATCAAAAGGCTGAGGAAATCAAAAAATTTGATGTTAAAGATTATTTTAAAGTTATTAGGGAAAGAGTTGAAGAATGGAGCTATATGAAATATCCATATCTAAAAGATATCGGATGGAATGGTTTTACTGATGGAAAAGATAGTGGAATATATAGAGTAGGTCCACTTGGTAGATTAAATGCATCTAATGGAATGTCTACACCTAAAGCAGATAAAGAATACAAAAAAATGTTTAAGACATTAGGTGGTAAACCAGTTAACTCTACTCTTGCATATCACTGGGCCAGGTTAATTGAATTGCTGTATGCCTCTGAAAGAGCTAAAGAACTAATAGATGACTCAAAAATTACTTCAGATGATATTAAAAACCCAGTAGGAAAACCTGGTGAAGGATATGGTGTAACTGAAGCAGCGCGCGGTACTCTTATTCATCATTACAAACTTGATGAAAAGGGTCTTGTTAAAAAAGCAAACCTTATTGTTGCTACAACTAATAACGCAGGAGCAATAACTATGTCAATTAGAGATGCAGCAAAAGGTGTTATTTCAAATGGTAAGATTAATGACGGAATCTTAAATAAGGTAGAGATGGCATTTAGAGCCTATGATCCATGTTTTGCGTGTGCAACACATAATTTACCTGGTGGAATGCCGCTAAAAGTAGATATTTATGATAAAAATAAAAAATTATGTAGAACAATTAGTCGAAATGGAGGTCAAAATATATGAAAAAAACAATAGTTCTTGGAGTTGGAAATCCAATTTTAAAAGATGATGGCGTAGGAATACATGTAGCTGAAGAATTAAAAAAACATATCGATAGATCAGATGTAAAAATCGATACAGCGTTTACTGGCGGAATGAATCTTTTAGATTTAATGATTAATCACGATAGAGCGATCTTGATTGATGCAGTTAAAAGAAAAAACAAAAAACCAGGTGAAGTTGAGTTGCTTCCATTTGAGGAATTATCTGCTTTTCATACAGGTAATCCTCATGATCTATCTCTCCCAGAGGCTCTTAAAATGAGTAAACGACTTGGTGAAAAAAGAATTCCAAAAGACATTAAACTAATTGGTATAAACCTAGGTGAGCTTCCATCTGAATTTGGTGAGAATCTTAGTTCTGAAATAATGGAATCTGTACCAAGGGCAGTGGAACTTGCCAAAAAAGAGGTTGAAAGAAAATATGACTAGTTTTGAACCAAATATTGTTGGTTTTTTATGTAACTGGTGTAGTTATGCAGGAGCTGACTTGGCTGGTACTAGCAGGTTAAAGTATCCTGCTAACATTAAAACTATTAGAGTAATGTGTACCGGCAGAATTGATCCGGTATATGTTCTAGAGGCTCTTAAAAAAGGTGCAGATGGAGTACTTATTGCAGCGTGTCATCCTGGTGATTGTCACTATCAATCTGGTAACTATAAAGCTAATAGAAGAATTAAACTATTAAAAAAAATGGTAGAAGAACTTGGAATTGAGTCTGAAAGGATCCGTTTTGAATATGTTTCAGCATCTGAAGGAAAAAAATTCTCAGATTTAGTAATTGAAATGACTGAAAAAATTAGAAAACTTGGTCCAAATCCAATTAAATTATTACAAGAATAAATTTTTGCTAATGATTTTTTATCCAATTCAATATCTGTTCATTATAATTTTCTAACCAGATATGTCCTTTTGATTCATCATATATCGAAGTGACATTAATACCGTTATTTTGTAAATCCTGAAAATAACTTTCAGCACCCTCTATTGGAACCAGTCTATCTTTTTTTCCATGTACTAGTAGTGTTGGTGGGTGAAATGTTGAAATGTTAAAACCCGTTGAAAAATTGAAAACTGGGCCTTTATTGGTAAGTTCTATACTATCGGCATTACAACCTGAGTTAAGAATAACTCCTCTAAATCTATATCCTATAGATTGGGCAAGTCTACTACACATAAAAGCACCTGAAGAAAAACCAGCAGCATATATTTTGTTCGTATTTACTTTTAGAGAAGAGTTTTCCAGCCAACTAATTACATTTTGAACATATGAAATATCCTCGTTTTTTGCGCTTTCTTTTCCAAATGCATCCCAGCCTCTAGGCCCCGGTCGGACTGGTTTTTTTGATTCAAGACCTACTACAAAAAAATTATTTTCAAGTGCCTCCTTTGTAAAAGAAGTTTGAGCGTCACTCCAAAGATAAAAACCTAAAAACCATGCAAGAGCATGTTGTCCTGCGCCATGAAATAAGAATATAGTTTTATATCCGTTTTCAGGTGGAGCTGCATCAGGTTGTTTGTATAAAATAAATCTTTCATCAATGATTTCAATTTTAAAATCAAAAATAAAATTATTTTTAACAATTTTATTTGAATTATTTTCTTTATATAAAGCACTACAATTATCGATATTAAGTATTGGAAAAATAATAGCAAATGCTGTTGCTATGGATAATATTTTTAGTATCTTATTTTGATTTGTCATATGAAAAATATAGCGTTTATGTTTATTTATTTCTTATTGATAGGGTATCTATTTTATGAAAATATAGGACAGTTATGTGCTTTAATTAAATAAACAAATGTAAAATATAATCTATATTTTCAAAACATTTGTTATAAAAATTATCAACAATGAAAAATATTATAAGCATATTTTACTTACGTATTACAAACAAATAAATTTTTGTGGGGGAAGAATACATGAGAGGTGAAATTAAGCTAATTGTAGTTAGTTTTGCAATTTTTTTGTTATTGATGCCAGCAGCTTATACAAAACCATATTTTGAGGAAAATAACCATTCATTTGCTGACGAGGATATTGAAATCAATAGTATAAATGGAGGGTTTTTTAATATAAAAGTTGAAGTAAAAAATAACGGCGAAGAAGATATTGAAAATATAAATTGGAATATCTCTGTATCTGGAGGAAGTCTTGGTTTAATAAATAAAATGAATTCAGGGATAATTAGCAATCTAGAATCTGGAGAAACAACTGAGATTAAAAGTAAATTATTGTTTGGAGTTGGAAAACTTACAGTAAGAATAGAGTTAAATAATTACATAAAAACATACAAAGGTTCGATATTTTTATTTTACATCAATATTAATCCTGCTTTTACAATAGATCTTGAAACTGTTGCCACTGGACTAAATTCCCCAACCTCAATGACCTATCCGGAGGATGGATCAGATAGATTATTTATAACCGATCAGATAGGAAAGATATATATTATCAAAAATAATGAATTAATTCAGGAGCCATTTTTGGATATTTCAGATAAAATGGTTGAATTAGCACCCACTTATGATGAAAGAGGTCTTCTAGGACTGGCTTTCCACCCTAACTATGAAACTAATGGACGATTTTTTATTTATTACAGTACGCCCACAGAAAAAGAAAATATTGACCATGAAAGTATACTTGCCGAATACAATGTGTCAACAAATAATCCAGACAAAGCAGATAAAGAATCAGAAAGAATACTTATGAAAATTGATGAGCCTGAAGCAAATCACAATGGAGGCCAACTAAAATTTGGGCCAGATGGTTATCTATATATTGGTATTGGTGACGGTGGAGGTGCTGGTGATCAGCATGGAGAAATAGGAAACGGCCAAAATATTTCAACATTGCTTGGAACGATTTTGAGGATTGATTTAGATGGAACTTTTCCCTATGAAATCCCATCTGATAATCCATTTGTTGGAATGAAGGGATTAGACGAAATTTATGCTTATGGTCTTAGAAATCCATGGCGATTTTCATTTGATGAAGAAACAAATCGTTTATTTGTTGCAGATGTAGGTCAAGACGAATGGGAGGAAATTAACATCCTTGAAAAAGGAGGTAATTACGGCTGGAGAATAATGGAAGGAACCCATGGATATGACCTAGATTTAGCAGATAAATTAGGTATAGATATTGAAACTTTGAAAGAACCAATTCATGAATATAGTCATTCTGTTGGAAGATCAATTTGCGGAGGGTATGTATATAGAGGTGAAGAAATAACTGAACTTCAAGGAAAATATGTTTTTGCTGATTGGAGCACTGGGTTTTTTGTTCCAAATGGTAAATTATACTATCTTGAAGAATCAGATTTTGGTGAATGGACAAGGTTTAATATTGGGCCAAAGGAAAGTTTCAATCAATTTATTTTGTCTCTTGGTGAAGACCAAAATGGAGAACTATATATCTTGAGTAAATCCAATTTAGGGCCATCAGGGGATTCAGGTGGGGTGTACAAAATATTAGTCTAAATTTTTTAAGGAGGAAAAAATATGAAAGAAAAATATTGGCTTATAGCCATAATATTAGTTGGAACAGTTTTTTGTTCCATTAACGCTAGTGCCCATCCACCGCAAGATATGATATTGGATTATGACATAAATACAAATGTTTTAGATGTAACAATAACTCATAATACTCCGTCCCCGGGACTTCATCACATAAATAAAATTGAGGTCTACAAAAATGATATAATAAATATATCTGAAGAGTATGATACTCAATCATCAACAGATACTTTTACTGAAAGCTTTACATTAATTGCAGATATTGGTGATGAAATAAAAGTTATTGCCTATTGTAATATCCAAGGATCAATTACAAGAGTTATTACGGTTGAAGACCCTGGAGCAGATAATCCGCCTGTGGTAGAGATTAATAATCCAACAAAAGGATATTTTCATTTTTCAGGTATTAGATTATTTCCAACACCATTGAATATTATAGCTGATACAATGGGTTTTGGTGGGTTTAGACTTAGACCTCTTCAGATATTCACAGATGATGATAACGACGATAGCAAAGATATAGCTGTATCCGTTTTTATCGATGATGAAAAACTAGGTGATGCAGAGTATAATACTGAATCTGGTTTCCATGAAATAAAATGGACTGGTCCTGCTCTTGGTAAATTTGATTTAAGAGTAGTTGCAGAGGATACTTTTGGAAATGCAGCTGAAACTAATATGGAAGTATGGTATTTCTGTTTTATACCATAATGATATGATAGAATGTAGGTTGAGTTATTATGAAAGGAATAAATCTTGTTTGTATTTTAGTAATACTAAGTTTTTTGACTTTTAGTGTTTCAGCACATGTGCCATATTTTGAACATAACGATTACTCAAAAGAGAATCCTAGAGTTATTAGAAAAATGGTAGAACAATCTAAGGCCTTTTACAGCTGGCTTGAAAAAGATAATCTGAATAAAAGTGATGACCTTGATGTTTTTGAATTTGAAGTAAAAAACAGGCCCGTTAGAATATATGTTGAAATAATAGTTCCAGTTGTTGAAGGGTATTATGAAAATTTTGTTCCATGGTATGCTGTAGTAGGGCCAAATCTTCCCGAATATAATGATCCTTTACCATTTGATATACCTGAGGGATACGGTGTTATTGTCATGGAGAATGTTGAACCTGGTGAACAAAGAGAGCAATTCTATGAACCATTTGGAGGAAAATCATATTATCAAGGCCCAGTTTTAGATAAAAATGTAACAGAGCCAGGTACTTACTATGTGTATACATGGGACCCATATGAAACCGGTGGGGACTACGTGCTGGTATTTGGTAAAAGAGAAATCTTTGGTCTATTTGATATCATTAGAGCTTTGATTTATACACCTATGATTAGACTTGATATGGAACTACATATTCAATAAATCTAATCAATATTTTTCTTATTTTTTAAATAATTTTCAAAAAATTGGGGCATATTCATAGAATAAGTTGTGTCTTGATCAGAATCATCTGATAATTCAACTATTAGTTCAACAATTTTCCAAACAATATATGGCATAACAAACCATATGCCCGATGTTATCAATTTTACAATCATAACATTTTGAAAGACATATAAGAATGCTCCAAGTGTAGATGTTGAAATAGCCCAGCCGAAAGCTGCAATAATTGTTGCACTATTAGAATCAATTAAACCTATTGTTAGATTTATCATCCCAAGCATCATGTTTTTTATTTCTGGCATGGAATCTAGAATTTTTGAATTATTAACTAGATCATGTATTCCTTCTAGTAAGGGATGATTATCCATATTAAACATTAATCCAGTTATTAGACTTCCAACTAGTCCGAAAAAAATTGCCTCCATAATCATTACAGCATAGGGATAAATATCTGTAAAACCAATTGCTAATCCGCCATTTATAAAAACCCATGTGATAAATAAAATTAGAAAAATTGTATCATTATCGACATTGATTCTATCCGTTAAATATTCAGCGTCGTCTAGATTTTTAACTGATTTTATTTTTGAAAAAATTTTATTGAAAATATTTTCTTGATTAATATCTTCTTCATCTTTAATTTGATTTTTTTGATTATAAATTTGTTTAAACTTGCATTCTTCTAGACTCTCTGAATTATCCTTTTTTTTAATTTTTAGTGAACTTACTGTAGGTAAAAAGGCTACTGATAGAATTAAAAAAATACAGATAAAAATAGTTATTGTCTTCTTCTTAAACATTAACTATTCCTCCTATTTTAAAAATGTTAAACTCTATTTTTGATCTAAAAATGGTTCTTAACCTAATTATTGTTAATTTGGTATTTTTGAAGATATACCTCATTTTATTCCCCCACAAATTTTTACATTATTTATAATATGTTGCTAGTTTAAAATAATATTGTATGTTTTATGTAACAATCTTCACAATTTTGGGATAGAAAAGAATTTTTTTAAAAGTTGTTTTTACGATATATCTGATTTTTTATATCTGTCATTTTTAGATGAAGATAGTATTCGTTTGATATGCTTAAGGGTTGTTTTAGGTTTCCTAATTTGAATTCCTGGTTTAGTTCGTTTTGGATTTCGCTTATAAGTTCTTCTGTTGTTTTATCTATTATTATATCTATAAATTCATCGATTTGTATATCCGTTTCATTATTGTTGTACCAGTCTATTATTTCCTTTTTAATTCTGTTTTTCATATGCCTCTCCATAAGAAATTAGTAATGGTATAGTTATCTGAAATTTAAACTCTTTTATTTAAATTCATAATTTTATTTCTTTTTGAGATATAATTTTTTAAGTATCATTTGTTATAATTATGCCGTTTTGTTATGAATAATACCATTTTACTTGATATTTAGTTATTATTTTTACAAAAAGGTTTATATATAATGCAAAAAATAATAATGAGATGGTGTGATATAATATGGTTACTATCTCTCACGTCGTTCATAAATTAGTCGACGAAAAAGTCTACGTCCAGGAAGCTATTGCAAAAGGCATAGCTTCTTATGGATCTGTAGCTAAACACTTAAAAGGCGAAATAGAAGAAGAACTTAGAACGGAAGTTGCTCACTATGCAATAGTTGCAGCTCTTAGAAGGTATGCAGAGAAAATAAACTCAAAATTTAAAAATATAAATTTTGATGCAAACAACTCTGAAGTTAACTTAAAAACACATATAATTGATGTAAATCTCCAAAAAAAACCTTCTCTTTTTGATAAATTAAAAAAGATATATGATGTTATTCATTTTGAACAAGGAGATCTACTCCATATTATATATGGTAGAAATACAGTAAACATAATTACAAACGAAAGATATAAAGAAAAAATCGAGAACTTTTTACAGCATGAAAAAATAATAAAAGTTGATGAAAGCCTTGTAGCTCTATCTTTTGCAATAGATAAAAATCTATCGAAAACACCAGGAGTTTTATTTAGAATTGTTAGAAACTTTGCCTGGGAAGATATCAATATAATTGATATAATAACAATAGATTTAGAAATAACATTTATAGTAAGAGAAAAAAATGCAATTGTTGGATACAAAGCACTGCAACAATTGATAACTTAATTTTTACATCCTAAATACGCCTGGTTTCCAATCAGGAATTGGTGCATTTAAAGATGCTGATATTCCAAGACCTAGAACCATGCGTGTATCAATAGGATCAATTATTCCATCATCCCAAATGCGAGCAGTGCTATAATAGGGACTTCCTTCTTCTTCGTATTTATTTAGAATGGGCTGGGTAATCTTTTTTTCTTCTTCTTTTGTAAGTTCTTTACCCTTACGCCACATCTGATCTTTTTTAACAGTCAAAAGAACATTTGCAGCTTGCTCTCCGCCCATCACACTAATTCTAGCGTTAGGCCACATCCATAGTTGACGTGGTTCATAAGCTCTTCCGCACATACCATAGTTACCAGCACCAAAAGAACCAGCCACAATTATAGTAAACTTTGGAACATTAGCTGTAGCAACAGCACTTACCATTTTAGCACCATCCTTAGCTATACCACCTGATTCATATTTTTTACCGATCATAAAACCAGTAATATTTTGTAAAAATACAAGTGGAATCTTTCTCTGGCAGCACATCTCAATAAAATGAGTACCCTTCAAAGCTGATTCAGAAAATAAAACACCATTATTTGCAAGTATTCCAACAGGGTATCCCATGATTCTAGCAAAACCACATACTATAGTCTGACCGTAAAGTGCTTTGAACTCATGGAATTTAGAACCATCTACAATTCTAGCAATTATTTCTCTAATATCAAAAGGTTTTCTTGGATCTTTAGGAATAATACCATAAATCTCTTTTGGATCATATGCTGGCTCCTCAGGTTTTTTAACATCAAGTTTTGTTTTTTCAGGTCTATTAAGATTCTCTACAATATTTCTTGTAATACTTATTGCCTCAGGGTCATCATGAGCATAATGATCAGAAACTCCACTTTTTCTACAGTGAACATCTGCTCCGCCAAGTTCTTCAGAGGTAACTTCTTCACCAGTTGCTGCTTTAACAAGCGGTGGTCCACCTAAAAAAATTGTACCAGTGCCTTTTACAATTACACTTTCATCACTCATGGCAGGAACATATGCGCCACCAGCTGTACAACTGCCCATAACAGATGATATCTGAGGAATATCCTTTGATGACATAACTGCTTGGTTATAAAAAATACGGCCGAAATGTTCTCTATCGGGAAATACTTCATCTTGCAAGGGTAAAAAAGCTCCACCTGAATCTACAAGATAGATACATGGAAGTTTATTTTGAATGGCAATTGATTGAGCTCTCAAATGTTTTTTAACAGTCATAGGAAAATATGTACCACCTGTAACAGTTGCATCATTTGCAACAATTACAACTTCTCTACCATGCACAATCCCAATACCAGTAATTATTCCTGCACATGGCGATTTATTTTTATACATATTATATGCAGCTAGTGAATTAAATTCCATGAAAGGGGTGTCAGGATCGAGAAGAGCATCAATTCTTTCACGAACAAGCATTTTATTTCTAGATTTATGTAGCTTTCTTTTTTCTTCACCACCGCCTTTTTGAGCAACTGATATTTTTTCTTTTAAATCTTTAACAAGTCTATCATAATTTTTGAAATTATCTTTATATTCTTTACCTGAAGTGTTAATGCTACTTTCAATAATATCCATATTTTTTCCTCCAAATTTTTATTTAATCTCTGCTGTAATTTGACCAATTTCTATTTGATCATTTTCTTTAAAATTTATTTTCTGTACTGTACCTTTTTTTGGTGCCCTAATCAAGTATTCCATCTTCATTGCTTCTATGACCATTAAAACCTGATCTTTTTTTACCTTGTCACCTTTTTTAACTTTTATATTTACTATTTTGCCGGATATTGGTGAGCTTAAATCCCCTTCTTCTTTTTTCTTCTTAGATTTCTTTTTTGCAGTTAGTTCCACTGGTTTTACCTTGAAAACATTTCCATCTACAAAAACAAATTTTTCACTGTTTCCTTCAGTTATTACAGATTTTATTACTCTATCTCCGATTTTGATTTTAAGGTGACCTGGTTTTATTTCTTCAGCTTCTAGTTTATATTCCGTATTATCATATGTAACAAAAAAATCTTCACCTTTTTTTTCTACTGTGACATTATATACATGGTTATTATGTTCGTAATTAATAAACATACTTAATCCGCCTCCTCTTTACCAACTCTCCATCTTCCAACATGTCTCCATGGCGAATGAGGATCTGCTTCCTTGTATCGAACGATATCCTGTGATTTTTTATGCATTGAATCATATATTGCTAGAGAAATGATTGCATCAATTGGAAGTGCTTTTTTTGTTGTTGTCCAATCTTTAAAATAGTTTTCAATAAAGTGTGTTGTGATATTTCCTTTTTTGAATTGATCGTGTTCAAGTACTTTTTTTAGAAAAGAGATATTTGTTGTTACACCAAGTACAACATAATGTGATAATGCCCAGACCATTTTATTTATGTTGTCTTCTCTGTTTTCTGCATAAGTAATTAATTTAGAAAGCATAGGATCGTAATATGGTGTTACTTTCATTCCAGAATATATGCCTGTATCATCTCTAATATTTGGGCCAGTTGCACCCTCTACTTTTTTTAGTGTTCCAATACTAGGTAAAAAACCGTTTTCTGGGTCTTCAGCATAGATACGGCACTCTAGTGCATGCCCTCGTTGAATCAGATCTTTTTGTTTGATTGTTAATTTTTCGCCACTTGCAATTTTTAGCTGCCATTTAGCAAGATCGATACCTGTTGTAAGTTCAGTTATGGGATGCTCGACCTGAAGTCTAGTGTTCATTTCCATAAAATAAAAATTAAGATCTCCATCTAGCATAAACTCTACTGTTCCAGCATTTGTGTATTTTACTGCTTCAGCAGCTTTAACTGCTGCATCTCCCATTTTTTTTCTTAGAGTTTTATTCATAACAGGTGAAGGTGATTCTTCAATAATCTTCTGATGCCTTCTCTGAATTGAACATTCACGTTCAAATAGATGAATGATATTTCCATGTTCATCTGCAAGTATTTGGAATTCAATATGTCTTGGTTTATCTAGATATTTTTCAAGAAAAACAGTATCATCACCAAAAGAAGATTTAGATTCTCTTTTTGATCCCTCTATTGCCTCTTTTAGTTTATTTTCAGAATGAACTATCCTCATTCCTTTTCCGCCGCCACCTGCTGCAGCTTTAACAAGAAGAGGAAAACCAATTTTTTTCCCTTCTTTGATTAGTGTCTTTTCATCTTGTTTTATCCCGTGATAACCAGGTATTACTGGAATTTTTGCTTTCTCCATTGTTTTTTTGGCAGCGATTTTATCTCCCATCAAGCTTATCACTTCTGGTGATGGGCCGATAAATTTAATTCCAATATCATTACATGATTTTGCAAAATCAGGATTTTCAGCTAGAAAACCATAACCCGGATGAATAGCATCTGCGTTTGTATCTTTTGCAATTTTTACTATTTTAGGAATATTTAGATAACTTTCAATAGGCGTTGGATCGCCTAGATTAATTGCTTCATCAGATAAATGAACATGTGGTGCATCTTTATCAACATCTGAGTAAATAGCAACTGTTTTAATGTTCATTTCCTGGCAGGCTTTGATAATCCTTACAGCAATTTCCCCTCTATTTGCAACAAGTACTTTTTTAATCAATCTTTATCCTCTCCATTTTGGTTTTCTTTTTTCAAGAAATGCATTGATTCCTTCTTGTCCTTCTTCTGAAAGTCTTAATTCTGATATCTTTTCAACTGTATGGTTTTTGTATTCTTCTCTATTCATTTCTTCACAATTATTTACCAATTTTTTTACTTCTTTTATAGCATTTGGACCAGATGATTTTAGTATTTTAATATATTTTTCAATCAAAGGATCAACTTCTTTTTCTTCAACACAAAAATCGACTAGGCCAATTTCTTTAGCATATTCTGAACTGAATCTTTCACCTGTGACAAATAATCTTTTCATGTTTGATAGACCTATTCTTCTAACTATATATGTTGATATAACTGAGGGTATAATTCCAAGTTTTACTTCGCTGAATCCAAACTTACAATCTTTAACTGATATTACAATATCACATGCTGCAAAAAAACCAAGACCTCCACCAAAGGCATGTCCATTTACTTTTGCTATAGTTGGTTTTGATGAGTTATAAATTGCTTCATATAAATTAAGTAGAAGTTTACTATCTCCAATGTTTTCTTCTTTGGAATAGTTAGCCATTCCTTTCATCCAATTTAAATCTGCACCTGCACAGAATGATTTGCCGTTACCAGTTATAATAATTACTTTAGAATCGTCTTTTTCAAGTTTTTTAAAACAATCTGTCAATTCTTTCATCATTTTTTCACTTAAAGCATTGTGAACTTTGGGTCTGTTGAGAGTGACTTTTGCTACATTGTTTTTCTTTTTTAATTCAATTGTTTCATATTTCATTTGTTTCTTCCTCCCTATTTTTTGTAATGATTTAATAATTAGTTGGGCCGTTGTGCTGGCCCTGTCGATATTTGGCAAAATAGATAAAGCTTTCTAAAGTTTTTACAACAAATGACGTAAAAAATTTATTTTTTGCCCCTTTTAAATTTTGACAGTACATTTGAACATAGAAAAATGCCAGAATCATCTTCTTGAAGGGAAGAATCATTATTTTTTTACTTGTTTCTAAATAACTTTTCAGATTTATTTCTGCTAATGATTATTTGTTTTTCCTTAATATCTAGTTTTGCATTAAAAATATTGGTAATTAGTTTGTTATTACTTGGCAATTTTGGCAATTACCGGGCGATAAGAATACATTGACAAATATCATGGTTTGGTAAAACCCTGCGGAGTCTGTTATTCTGTATTTTATTGCTACTTATCTATTGGTTTTACCATTTTTAGCTTCTTTTTGGATTTTTTAGATTTGAACAGAAAAGCATCAGACCTGTGTTATTTTTTTATATAATATCCCCCTGTTTTTGGTGCCCCTCGGAATTCTATTTTCTTCTCATCTTTTAATTTTTTTAGCCAACGTTCAATGGTTTTAATTGGAACCCCGAGGGCTTCTTCAAATTTAGGTGTTCTTCTACCAGGATTATTTTTGATATAATTAAAGAGAGCATTTACTCCCTCATTTACTCCCTCATTTACTCCCTCATCAGGACTAACTGGAGTTTTTTTTCGTTTGAATACGACGATAAAATGAGTACCCACTTCTTTGAATTCTGTATTAGGTTCTTTTGAAAGGATTAAACTAATGCCTCTTCCCCATTTTTCAATGTAATGGACCCTATGAAATAATTCAGCAATGAGTTCATTTCTCCTTTCAGAAATCATTTCTGTTTTAATTTTTTCAATAGTCAACCCACCATATAGCAGTCCGGGGTTTCTAATTTCAACACGATCCTTGAACACAGCAATATTAGTTGAATCATATTCGTAATAATCACGGTGACAAAAGGCATTGATGATTGCTTCTCTTATTGCTTCTTTATCAATCTCTGGAATATCTACTCTTCTTAAACCTTCTATTTTCATCCCGATATAAATATTTTTTAGAATATATTCCTCTGCTTTTTCAATGAGATAAAACAAATCACCCTCAAAATCCTTCATATCTATAGGAAATGAGGTATCTGTCGTTCCAAACACAGCACATCTTAATTTTGCATTAGGAAAAAATGATTGTGGTTTCTTGCCAAAAAGTATTACGGCAGCATTGAGTAAGTTTCCATCTCGAAAAATACGTAATTTATTGCAGGCATTTTTGAGAGAATCATATTTTAAACTTGCTGTTTTCAAAAAAAGATTTTACTTTCACAGCACTTATATCATCAAGATTTGCTTCTTTGCAAATCTCGGTATCCCATCTCAGTCTTTCTTTATGTTTTCGGAGGATAATATTTTCTAATTCTTGTGCACTGAGTTGTTTATTTTCATCAGCTGTTCGTATATAGCTACGGCCATAGGTATAATATGGAAGATTATTACCAGAAAACTTGACATGTACACATGTTTTTCCATTGATATTTATTTTATTTATTTTTGGAAAGATTTTAGGCTCAATATTATCAGAGATTGTTCTGGAAATATCTCTTATTGTTTTTTCACCAATGGTTTGTCCAACAATGGTTCCATTATTTTTTACTCCAAAGTATATGTCTCCTTTCTGGTGTTTATTAAGAATTGCGACAATAGAAATAACTGCCTCTTTTAATTCAGAGGTTGACTTCTTTAATTCCACTGTTTCACTTTCTTGAAATCTTTTCTTTTTCATGATGAAACCTTTTTCTGCTTTGATTTTACCTTATATTTTCTCATAAATTCATTGGATAGCCTCAGAAATTCATCTTGTTTCCTATGTTTTATCATAGATTTTATTTTTTCTTCAATTGCTTTTCTTGTTTGATCATCTACCATTGTTAATGTAATATCAAGTCCTAATTGTATGCCATCAGTAAATGCATTGAAACCAATGTTTTCTTTTGTATCTTCTTCCATAAAATTTTGGTATTGATCCAGTAAAAATTGGTAATAACAATATGCTAAATCTTCAGATATTTTTTTATTCTTTTTAAATATTTTTCCCATCTTTTTTTTATCTATATCCTTCATCTCAATTAACCCGTCAGTTTAAGAAGTAATAATTGCTTATTTATAAATTTCTTTTAAAAATTTGCATCAACCATTTTATAATCTTATACATATCAAAAATTAATCTATAACTATTGTACAAATTTTTGAACTTTCAAAAAATTTAAAATAGTTAACTATATTCTAGGTCTAGGTTAACAATGGAATATCAATTGACGCTTACTATACTATTTGTATATCTTGGAATCCTGATTACAATAGGTCTAATAACAAGTAGGAAGATAAAGACTTCTAATTCTTTTTTCCTTGCTGATAGAAAACTCAGCCTATTGCCTCTTACAACCACAATTACAGCTACAGCAGTAGGAGGATCAGCTACAATTGCAACAGCAAAACTAATTTATCTATATGGGCTTCCATCTTTATGGCTTGATATAGGTGCTGCAACTGGTCTTATAATATTAGGTTTAACACTAGCAAAAAAGGTTAGAAAAACAAAACTCTACACACTTCCTGAAATAACTAATTATCTTTTCGATAAAAAAGTAAGAAATGTTTCCTCAATACTTGTTTTTTTAACTCAAATAGCGTGGGTTGCATTACTAATTCAGGGTGCGGGTGCTGTTATATCTATATTACTTCCTCTTGATTACCTATTAATTGTAACTTTAATTACTGCAATTTTTATCTTATATACTGTAATAGGTGGACAATTTGCTGTAGTATACACGGATATAATACAATTCATAGTAATGATAGTTGGTGTATGTTTTATCGCTGCACCATTAATATATTTGAAGGCAGCTCCGTTACTCGGAGAAATAGCTCTAAATAAGCTTAGCTTTCCAATGAATACAAATTATGGATTTATTCCAATTGTATCTTTGTTTTTTATGATGTTGATGCCTCATATAGTAGGGCCTGATATTTATTCAAAAATACTTTCAGCAAAAGATGAAAAAACAGCGAAATACGCTTCAATTTTTTCAGGTATGTTTAGAATTATTTTTGCTGTATCAATAGGAATTATTGCAGTATCTGCAATCGTATTAGTTCCTGGCCTCCCGGTTGAAAAAGCAGTATTTGCAATGCCAATTGCAATTACAAAACTAGGGCCTTTACTAGGTGGAATAATTCTTGCTGCTTTTATCTCAGTTATGCTTTCTTCTGCTGATTCGATTTTAGTTTCTGCGGGAACTATTTTTAGTGTTGATATAACAAAGAAAAATAACATAAAAATATCAAGAATAGGAATAATTTCAGTCGGTTTTTTAGCCCTTCTCCTTGCTTTATATCTTGATGATATAATTCAGACACTTACTTTAGCTTACACTATTTTTACAGCAGGTTTAACCCTCCCAATCATTTTTGGATTTTACAAAGAAAAAACTAAAGTAACTTCCCTTGGAGCATTAATCAGCCTGATTTCAGGTGGAACAATTTCATTAGTTTGGTTTTTCCTTGATAATCCATACCAGATAGATGCGATAATAATTGGTCTAATTGCTTCATTAATTCCTTTACTACTATTAAGAGGTGAAAAAATTGAAAAAAGATATTCTTGAGATTTTAGATAAAAATAATTATGTTTCAGGTGAAAAAATTGCAGAAAAATTAGGTGTTTCAAGAACTGCTGTTTGGAAACAAATATCCACTTTAAAAGATATGGGATATAAAATAAATTCAGTAAAAAATAAAGGTTACAAACTTTTATATAGGCCTGATAAACCATTTGATTTTGAGATAAATAAAGATATTGATACAAAAGTGATTGGTAAAAAAATTGAATATTTTAAATCTATTTCTTCAACAAATAGTTATATCAAAAAAAATATTGAAAAAAAATTTTCAGAAGGAACAATTTTTGTCACAGATATTCAAACAGATGGCAGAGGAAGAAAAAATAGATCCTGGTCTTCAAAAAAGGGAGGGTTGTGGTTTTCAGTTGTTTTATATCCAGATGTATCACCTAATCAAGGTATACTAATAACTATGGCGGCTTCTATTTCAATATATCATGCAATTAATGAAATAACGGGTATCAAACCTACAATAAAGTGGCCAAATGATCTTTTAATTAATAATAAAAAAATATGTGGAATATTAACTGAATTTGATGCTGAGACAGATAAAATAAACTATGCAATTGTTGGAATTGGAATAAATGTAAATAACCATATTGATAAATCTTTAAAAAATATTGCCACTTCAATCAAAGAAGAAAATAATGGTACGATACAAAAAGTTGAATTATTAAAAGAAATAATTGTTAATTTTGATAAATACTACTTGGATATTAAAAATCAAAAAAATGAAAATATTAGAAAAGAGTGGCTGAAATATTCTAATATAATTGGTAGAAGAATACGTGTTAAACAAAATAATAATTTTTATGAAGGAATTGTAAAAAATGTTGATAAAAATGGTTTTTTAATTTTAGATTTACCAAAAGGAGAAATGAGAATTTTAAGTGGAGATGTTGAATACTTATAAAAATTACAAAATCATATTTATAATGCTTTGATAATACACGATAGTAGAAAATAAAGATTACTAGGAGAGAGAGGAATGGCAAATGAAAAACTAAAAAAATTCCTTAAATGTCCGCAATGTGGAAACATAGTTGAAGTAAATGGTAAACCTGGTGAAAACGTAGTTCTTACTTGTGAAAAATGTGATTTCAAAGGTTATTATGATTTTCCTGTAGAAAACAAAGAACAAATTGGGCAAACAAGTTCTATTTCAGTTGAAGATTCAGATGTTATAAAGGTTAGAAACCTTACAAAAAGATACAAAGATGTTCTTGCAGTAAATAATGTTTCATTTTCTGTTAAAAAAGGCGAAATATTTGGTTTTCTAGGTCCAAATGGAGCAGGGAAAACTACTACAATTAGAGCTTTACTTGGTCTTTTGAAACCAGATAACGGTGAAGCTTTTATTTTTGGAAAAAATATTAAGGATAGTATTGTTGAAATTAGAAGAAATGTAGGATATATACCTGGTGAACTAGCGCTTTATGAACATTTGACGGGTAAACAATTCCTTGATTATTTTAGCAGTCTTAGAAATACTGATTTACCTCTATTAGATGATCTTTTAGAAATTTTTGAATTACCTCTTAATAAAAAGATTAAAACATACTCAAAAGGTATGAAACAAAAGATGGGTATTGTCCAGGCTTTTATGGATGATCCAGATATAGTTATAATGGATGAGCCGACAGGTGGGCTAGATCCGTTACTTCAACAAAAATTTTATAAATTTTTAAATGAAGAAAAAAAGAAAGGAAGGACCATGTTTTTTTCTTCTCATATTCTTTCTGAAGTAGATAAAATATGTGATCGTGTTGGAATAATTCGTGACGGTGATCTTGTAGCACTTGAAAGTATTGAAGCTTTAAAAAAGAAAAGAGGTAAGAAAATTAGAGTTAAACTTGATGAAAAACCTGAAGAATTAACAAGTATGAAAAATGCAAAAGTAACAGATGGTTGGATAGAGTTTGTAACTGATGATAATATTGATTCGTTGATAAAAAAGATATCAAAATATAAAGTCCATGACATTGAGATTCAGGAATCTAGTCTTGAGGATGTATTTATGAAGTATTACTCAGGAGGTGAAGATCCAGATGAATTTTAGTTTAAAACAAATTCTTAGATTCAGGATTGTTTTTCAAACTATTAAAGATAATCTCAAGGCAACGATAATTCTTACTCTTCTTTTCTCAGGTATGGCTGCAATGTATGCTGCTATGTTTCCTCAATTTAAAGATATGATGCTTGAAATGATGCAATCTGGTAACATGGATTCACTTGCATTTATCGAAGGATATCAAGATATGGGTACATATATTGGTTTTTTAAATATTGAAATGTATCAAATCTTTTGGGTTTTAATTCTCGGGATAATAATTGCTTTTATTTCTGCAACTAGTATATCAAAAGAAATTGAATCGAAAACAATTGATATACTTATGTCAAATCCTGTTTCTAGAAAACAAATAATTTTTGAAAAATTTGTTGGTTTAATCCCTATGCTTTTAATTATTAATTTTACAGCAATGTTAGTTGTAATGGGTGTTACAGTTGCAATCAATGAGGAAGCGAATTTTGGATATTTACTTTTAACTCACATTGTATCTGTTCCATATTTCCTTGCAATTATAGCTATGTCTATACTTATTTCTACAATAATTGATGAAAAAATGAGAGCGGGAATTGTTACTATGGCAGTTGTTGTAGGTATGTATATTTTCGAATCAATTGGAAATATGATACCTGATTATGAAAATCTAGGTTTAATTTCTCTAACTCATTATTATTCACCATATGATGCTTTGAAATATGGTGCAGTTGATGGAATAGGTAATCTTGTTTTACTTATTTTTACAGTTATTGTAGTGATACTTGCAATAATTTATTTTGATAGAAAAGATTTAACTCTATAATCTTTTTTTCTTTTCAATAACATTTATGAAATTCATTCTAATAAAGAGTTTTTATGAGCAATAAGAAAAATTTTGTTCTTTCTAGATTAGTCGAAGAAGATCTTCAAGGTCTTTCACCCATTCAAACCATTATGAAAATGGCTGAAGATAGAAACATTAGAAAAATGGGCCTTGATCCAAAAAATGTAATTTCCTTTGGCGGCGGCTGGTGTAACCATAGAGCACCTAAGGAGTTAGTTGAAGCATACAATGAAATTGTTAATAGTGAAGATTTATTTCATAAATCTGGTAGATACAGTGAAATAATTGGAGATTATAATTGTAGAGAACAACTGTCGAGGTTTGAAAAAGAGATATATGGATTATCTGATCTTACGCCTGATAATATTTTAATTGGCCAATCCTCAACTCAGTTATTTCATGATGTTTTAAGAGTGATGTCAAATCCGGGTGATTTAGTTGGTCTTTTAGATCCTACTTATGCTAATTACATAAATTCAGTTAAATGTGCTGTTCCTGGTTCAAAAATAAAATATATTCCTGCTCTTGATATTAATTCATGGGAATATATGCCTGACTCTGATTATTCTCTTGAAAATTTAAAAAAATATTGTGAAAGGGGACTTAGGAATTTAGTAATACCTGTTCCAGATAATCCAACTAGTCAAATACCAGATGATAGTTTTATAAAGGGATGTATTGAGATTTTAGATGATTATAATGGTTTTCTAGTCCTTGATTATGCATATAAGGCTCTATGGTTTGATAATATGCCTAAAGTTTTTTCTTTTTCTCCAAAAGATTATCCAAATTTAATTCTTATTAATTCTAATTCAAAGTGGCTATCGAGTCTTGGCAGGCGTTTTGGATGGGTTGAAGCTGATAAAAAAATAATTAAATCTCTTGAAAAATTAAATGAATCAGTTTTATTGTCTCCTGATACAATGCATAGTATGGCAACTAGTAGTTTTCTTAAAAAGACCCTTGAAAATAATAGTTTAAAAAAATATATTGAAAATACTAGAAAGTTGTACAAAAATACATCAGAGGTAATGATAAAAAATCTTGATAAGTTTCTTGGTTGGAATAGGCTGGAACCAATGGGTGGATTATATACTGTTAGCCCCACGCCAAATGGTAAAGAACCTGTTTCTTTTATCGAATCTGTTTTTAAAAATACTGGTGTTTTATTGATTCCTGGCGCTGGTTTTGGTCCTAGTATGGAAAAGGCTGTTAGATTGTCTTATGGTCCGTTATGCTATGATCACGATAAAATTAAAGAAGGGTTTGAGAGAATATCTGAATTTTCGTTCTAAAAACTATATTTATACATAATATTTATATATTAAAAGCAATATATAAAATTGAATTTATTACGTGATAATTATGAAAAAGGTAATGTTTGTAGTATCAATAATATGTTTAATTATTACAAGTTCTGTTGTTTCGTCAATAAAAATAGATACTGATCAAAACCAAAAATTAATATTAAATAGAAAGTCCACGGATCAAAAAATACCTTTTGATGAATCCTTTATTAAGGGTTCTCCAGAACGCCAAATTGTGAGTTCTGATGGAACAATTATGATAAATTTTTATAATTCAACTCCAGGCTATCAATATTCTTTTAGTATAACAAATTTAGGTGAAGAAGAAATACAATTTAAAGGTTACTTTGAAATCTATAAAAAAAGAAATGGGAAAATATTAGAACCGAGAGATGTTTTTAAAATTGGTAATGAAGAAGGATCTACAGAAATTATTAGGCTAGGACAATATCAAAGTTATGGTACAATCAAACTTTATGGACCTGAATATGAACTTAGAGGATTTTGTAAAATTGTATTTCATTTGAATTTTTGGGGAGTTGAAGAATCGGAGGGTTTGTTTGATTTTGATATAGAACAAGAAGCAATTTTGTCTGGTAATCAAATTAATTTTTTAGATGAAAATTCAAAGTCTATTTGTAAAGCTTCTTTGATTCTTGATTTATTAGATATAGATTTTTTGAAAAGTTTAATTATTGGTAGATTTATTAATAAAACTTTATTTTAGTAACTTGTAAATACTATCATATCAAATGTAAAATAGAATCAAGTTTAGCACAAAATGTAGGATGGATTATATATTCATTTTCTTTGTTAAAAGTCCTAAATTCATTTTCCCAGGTATCAACTTCTATTTTATCTACCTGTTTACCATCGATTTCAAAGTAGTCAGTTCCATTCCACACATCAATAACTACCTGTGCATGAGACCTGTATGGCAATATTGGGGGTGTTAAATCAAAACTTCTCCATATTTCTAGTTTAAATTCTTGATAATTTTCATCTAAATAATATCTATTTTCTTTTTCATCATAATTGCTATACATTGCCTTGATTCCTGCACATAGTAATAATGATTGTTGAACACAATGTAAATTTGCTTTATTATCTTCAATTTCTTCTACTATTCTGGACAGACTTGTTTCAGATGTATCTGGATTTCCCTCTTTATAAGCATCTTTCACTGTTTCTTGGATTCTTTCATAAAAATCTATAGGGGATTTACATCCAGAAAAAAATTTTCTTAATTTTTGGTATGTATCTTTTGTGTTAAATTCTTCGTCAGTGATTAGGCTAGTATAGTTAAGTTGTAAATTTTTTTGAATAATATATAGCCCTGATTCAGCAAATATTAGAAAAGAGATTAGAATGAAGATTTTAAGATATGTTTTTTTTGGTAGCATTTGGTTTTATCATTAAATATTTTCTTTTTTATTTTATATAAAAATTCTTATACAATTCTTATCGATTTTTTCTAAATTTTGTAAAATATTAAGTAACCCAAAACTATATTTTTATAAAAAGAGTCTATGAAAATAATGAAAAGACATTGGATCAAATTAATCGGAAAAATGATTTGGTTGTATCTAACTGAATCAAAAACAGATATGCTTGTTAACAAAAGCTATAATGGAATCTCAGATGGTTATGATAAAGTCTGGACTAACCATATGAGAGATAAATCTGTTGAAATGATAGAAAAACTTGATATCAAAAAAGATACTAAGATATTAGATCTTACTTGTGGAACTGGTTTTGTCACTTCAAAACTTTATAATAAATCAAAATCAAAAGTTGTTGGTGTTGATAAATCTGAAGGAATGCTAAAAATTGCAAAAAAGAATTATGGAAAAAACTGTGATTTTGTAAAATCAGATGTAATAAAATTTTTAAAAACTCAGCCTAAAGATAGCTATGACATAATTACCTGTGCATGGGGTTTAGGTTATACAAAACCATATAAGTTGATAAAAGAGTCAATCAGGATTCTTAAGAAAGGTGGAAAACTTGCAATTATTGATAATACACTTTTTACAATAAAAGAAGCAATATGGTCTTCAATATTATCAATTGCAGAAAAACCTGATTCATTAGAACATATGTTTAATGTAAATTTTTTACCATTATTAAAAAGCCTAGAAATAAGGATGAAAATAGCTGGTTTTCTAATTGAGGATTCCTGGAAAGGTGAAAAAACGTACTATGTAAAAAACGGCAAAGAAGCAGTAGAAAAACTTGTTGCAACTGGTGCATTTGCAGGTCTTGAATTTTGTTACTCGGAAAATGGTCAGGATGAATTACAAAAAAAATTTATCAGAAACATTGAAAACAAATATAAAACCAATAAAGAAATTCCAATAACACATAGATATATAGCAGCTATTGGAACAAAAAAATAAGAGCTATTTTTTTAGAATATTTTTATACCATTCAGGTAAAGGATCATCTTTTTTAGCTGGATTGAAAAGAGTTATACTTTGTTTTTTTGAAATTGGAAAATTTGTATCTTTTGGTATTTTATCTGCTATTGAATTCATAAAACAATTTAATCGGGGTCTTGGAAAATATTTTCCCATTTCCTGCCATATGTCTTTTAATTTTTTTTCTTTGATATTTCCAAAAGAAAGAGGTGTCAGGTCACATGGACATACATTTCCTGCTGCATCAATAAACATATGGTGAAATCCTGCTCCGCATCCAAATAGCTCACTTGATTCAATATAAGCAAAGCTTTCTACGACTGGCCCTAAGTTTTTTCTATTATGTTTTTTATGAAATTCTTTTAGTTTTTCTATTTCATTAGAGTTTAAAATTACTTCCGTTTTATTTGCAATTCCGCCTGTTGCAACAGGATTTAATAATCTTAGTTCTCCAACTTCCCATTTTTCTCCAAGATTATAGATTTTTTCTAAATCATTATTCTCAATTTTTTCTCTAAATCCTATCGTTGAAATTGCTGTATAGATTCCTTCATTGATACAGTTTTTAACACTTTTTTCAAGCCAATTAAATGATTCTTTGTTGTTTCTAATTTTGTTGTGTTTTTTTGGATTGGCTGATTCAATTCCAACTGTCACACAATCTATACCTGCTTTTTTTAGTTTTTCTGCTTTTTTTCTTGTAAGGCTGTATCCTGTAGTAAAAAGTATAGTGTTAAGTTCAGGTTTTGAATATTCAATTAATTTTTCAATATCCTTACGAAGAAGTGGTTCACCACCTGTAAAACCAATAGTTGGTGTTCCAAGTTCTTTTATTTGATCGATTACATTGTAAAATTCTTTAGTTGAAAATTCTTCTTTAGGGCGATTTTTATAGCTGCAATGAGGGCAATCATATGGACATTTATTAGTTGTAGATATGTATACATTTAAAGGAGTTCTTTTTTTGCTAAATGCTGCTTTTATAAATCTTTTATGTGGAAGTGATGGACTTGGTGGGAAAAATGAGTTCAGGCGAACCTTTTTGTTATAGATATGCATTCTCTCGTTTTTCAACCATCTCCTTAAAAAGAGTAACATTTTTGGATTCATATATTTTAAAAAAGGTTTGAATGTCCTTATTTTTTCAATGATATTTGCTTTTCTCATTTTTCATCCTTTAAAGTTTTCCAGTTATATTTATATATTATTATATTTTTTTGTTTTTTATATCTATTATGAACAGATCTATTAAACTAACTGCATTAATAATATTTCTATTAATTGTTTTCCCTAATCTAATTGCTGTCTCTGAATCAAACAATGATGTTTCAGAATTAAAGTATTTCCAGCAAATCAAGATTCCAATTGATACAGCAAAAGAAGATGCAAAGTTTCAACCAATTGATATGAACATTGATTTTGAAAATAATTGTTATGCAAAAGATGAGAAAAATCATTCGGTAAGGATTTTTTGTAAATATAATGATAAACTACAGGAATTAGAATCTCAAGTGTACGATTTAGAATTCATAAGTAATAACAGAATTAATTCTTGCAATATTGTTTTTTTAACCCCTGAATTTGTAGATGGCACAGAAAAATATTTTGTGTATTACAATGATATGAAGATCACTTCTCCAAATTATGAGGATCATCTAGAAATTTCTAAAAAAAACTATTACTATGAACCAATATCAGGACAAAAACTAGATATAAGCTGTTATCAGATAGAACAAGATGAAGAGATTATTTATCTTAGTTCATACCGCGGCGAATTATTTGGTTTTCCAATATCTAATAGTCTTATAAAATTAAAACCTGGAACATATGAACCTAGTCTTGGTCAACTTGATCAGCTGTGTGATCTATCTATTAATTATGGGATTACTAAGCCACCGAATTATATGGGTCCATCGGTGGATCAAAACCCCAGTATCAGAATTCTTGTTAATGGAAACTTGATGGTTAGATATGAAATAATTAGCACTTCACCAGATAATTATCTAAAAACAGAAAATGTTTATACCTATTATTATAACCCAACAAATTCTAAAAAAATGATTATAAAAGTTCACCATGAGGTTTTAAGAGAGATAGATATAGATGAAAGCTGCCTATGTCAAGGTAGTTACTGTGGGCTTGTTAGAATAAAATCGATGAGTAACAGTATAGAGGAATTGAATTTAGGCACTTTTTTAAGAGAGGTTTATGCAGTTGATAAAAAAAATATTGTTAGAAACTACGATATGCCAAATAATCCAGGGGTTGGAAGTAAAGAGATAGTTATCGGGGAAAAAGATAATTTTGAACTCGGTTCTGAATCTTGGATTGGGTTTTCAGATTCTAAAAAAAGTTTGACTCATGGTCTGATTGTTAATTCAAATAAAAATGTAGTAAAAAACAATTCTGATGGATTCAAAGTAAAAGCATGGGCAGAAAATGAGTTAAAGCTACCAGGTCTCCAAGCGGATACTAATAATATATATCTAATGTCAAATGTTAAAGAAAATGAAATTGAGTTTAGAAAAGGTCAAACAGTTGATTGCATTGTTGAATTCTTTTCAACTAATGAAGGTTATGAGAGTATATATACTGAAAGTGTTATTTTTAAAAATTATCTAACTGCTCTAGAATTTAACCATAAAAAAAGTACAGAACAAACTGAAGATTTAGAAAAACATGATGTTACAGCCTATGTTCATCTTTCTCTTAATACTCCTTTTGGAGTTTTAATTAGTGCGGTTACTGGTAGAAAAATACCATATCTATATGCAGAGTTATATGAAAAAGAACAATTAAAATCAACGGGAATTGTAAACCATCTGCCACTTAAATCATTAAATATTGATTTAGAAGATTTAGATTTCAAGACATTACTTGGGATTTTTGATATAAAAAATACTACAATTTTTAAAAAAGTGGTTTTTCCAGATATAGAACCTGGAGAATATATTATTAAGATATACAAAAAAAACCCTATTTTCGGAGATGAGGGCAAATTTGTAGGATATAAAATTATAGATGTTAAAAGTGATGTAAAAACTCGTATTTTTTGTTCTAAAGAAATTAATATAAGGTGTAATGTTAAAGACCAGAATAATAATAAAATCAAAAACGTAGTTTTTTTCTTAAAAAAAGATGATTACCCAATATCTGAGGGTTTTACAAATGCTGATGGATTTGTTAATTTTAAATTACCATATAAACCAAAAGAAAACTATTTTTTAGATATGTATTATGATGGTTTTTTAGTAGAAACAAAAGAGTTAAATTTAAAGCTAGGAGATATTTTTTTAGACAAAGAAATTAATTTTAAAATTCCATTATCTAATTTAAAAATTAAATTTTATGATAGTTGGAATATTCCTCTTTCTGTTGATATAAAACCTGTTTTAACTATTAAAAACAAAGAGAATCCTGGAATCATATCTGCTGATAGAATTGGTGCCGGTGAATATTTTTTTGAAGATATCTATCACTCGAGTTATGAACTTTATGGGGTTTTCAAATCTTTAGAATTTGAAAAAGATATTGAAATAAACAAAGAGACTGAATTAGAATTTATCTTCCCTGGAGAATTTGAAGTGGATATCAATGTTTTAAATAATATTGGAGAGGGATTAGAAGAAGGCCAAATTATCCTAGAAAGAGATGGCAAAAACAAATATTTTTCAATTGAAAAAAATTCAGCAAAATTAAAGGTTCCGCCTGGTAGATATATTCTTTCTATCATTTTAAATGATAAAAAAGTTACTTATCGTCCAATAAGTATTGATGGTGATAGAGAAAATACTATTTTAACTAATAAGGAATCTTTTTTGCATAATTTGTTATTTTATTTATCTTTATTTTTTGTTTTACTTTCTATAATCTATATGTTCTGCAAGAAAAATATCTTCCCAGGGGTTAATTTCTTAGTAATTGGGTTGATTATAATTTCAATTGCACTTCCTTTTTGGTCTTTAGATGCTGATTTTGAAGATAAATCTCTTGAAGGTAAGGTTTTTATTTTCCCTTCTGAAGTAGTTAATTTTTATGAATCAGAAGATTATTTCTCTGGCACATTAAGTGATGTACCAGATTTGTTTTATAATGCTCTAGATCTGGTTTTTATTTTAATTTTAGTAGCTACTCTTATTCTTCTATCTTCATTTTTTATTTATAAAAGATCTAAAAAAATCCATAATATATCACTTATTATAGTCTGCTTTATCCTTGTTATTATAATTGGTATTTTTTATTATACAATGTCAGAATTCACTCATTTTGGATTAGGGGAAGTTACTGGAAGGGGAATAGTTAGTTCAAATCTTCCATGGGATTCAGAAACCTACAAATTAGATGGTAGCTGGGGATTTAATTCAGGTTTTTATCTTATTATTGTTTCAATTGTGTTGACAATTTCAATTTTATTTACTAAAAAAGTTTTTAAAAATAAGATTTTATGATTTCATTCAAAATTAATCTCTGGTTCAGAAAATTCCATATTTCTAAAAAGATGTGGGTCAACAAATCCATTTAGGGATATTGGGAATGATTGTCTTGTACCATCTATTGAAAAATCCCCGTCTATTCTAAGGACTATCCAATCAGGAAGTATTTGTTTTGCACCTGAAAATAAGAATTTTGTGTAAGGCAGGAGTATCTCTGTTTTAACACATATCTTTTCTTTTGGTGCAACAGTGCATCTTTCCATATTTTCTTTTCCAAGTAACGTTTCGTTTTGCCCGTCTAAACGGTATATCCTGCAGACTAGGTTATCAGCAATTATTGGTATATTGCTTGGATTATACATTCTAAAACCAACTGTGCCTAAAATTCCTGTTAATCTAAACTTAAACTGTAGAGGCAGTCCAAAATCTATTGTTTCATTGTTAAAGATAAATTCTTTTATATTTGGAATATCAAAAGATGCATCTGCTGAAAAAGAAATATTTTGATTTATACCTGCTATTTTTACACCAGCAACTCCCTTTATATTCATGTAGAGTTTTTTTGCATCAAGAGCTTCATAAACTATATTTCCTTTTGATGTAAATATCTCTCTGCTCTCGGGTTTAACTACATCTCCTTTAACTTCAATTTGACCAACGTTTTCATCTTTATCAGTTATTATATCAAGTAAAAGATTATCTATTTTAAACTCAAAACCTGTTGGATTATATAGGTCTACAGATGTGCTGAAATTAAGACCCTCTTCTGTTAATGTATCAAAGGTGGTATACACTTCAATATCTGGTTGTTCAATTTTTTCAATAAGCTCATCAACTGAGGTTATAACTGATATTTTAAGAGGTATTGTTTTTTGAATTATACCTAGTATTTTTACTCCAATAAGTGTTTCAACTGTGTTTTTTAGAACCTTGAATTTATTACTTTTAAAACTAAGATTATCAGTAGATTTGAATATTTCCTTGCTGTTTGATAGAACATTTCCTCCATCTATTGATATTTCTCCGATTTTTTTCCCATCATCTGTTCTGCTTTCAACATCAAGGTTTGATACTATTAAATCAAAACCGTTGGGGTTTGATATCTCTATATTTGTACCAATTATTATTTCTTCAGAATTTACATCGAGAATATCTACTCTCATCTCAATATCGGGGCTTTCAAAAAACTGGATATCAATGAAAATAATAGATGCAAAAGCGATGTTTATTACTATTAAGACAATTAATAGTACTTTCAGTTTTTTCATTGAAAACCCCAGTGTTCTCAATTAATGATTAATTTATAGATATAAAAATATTCGTATCATTATAATATTTTGAAAATTCAATAATTTAATAAGAAAATGAAAGTTTGTTAAGATGATACAAAAATGGATGTTACTATTATAGGCGGCGGTTTTTCTGGTGCAACTATAGCAAAAAACCTTGATAAAATAAAAAATATTAATGTAACTTTATTTGATAAAAAACCCTATTTTGAATATGGGCCAGGTTTACCAAAGCTGATATCAAACAAAGATTATGATAAAAAAATTATTGTAAAATATGATGATTTTTTAGAAAATACTAATGTTATTTCTGAAGAGGTTGTTAGTATATCTCCGGAATTGATACATACTAATAAAAATGGTTATAGATATGATAATCTTGTTATTTCCTGTGGAATAAAATATCCAATATTTCTAAAAAGCAAAAAAAATGTATTTATTGTTGCTGAATTAAACAACTGTAAGAAGGCCTCAGAAAAAATTAAAGACTCAAGGAAAATTTTGATTGTCGGAGGCGGCCTTATTGGTGTAGAAGTAGCTAGTGAAATTGCTATAACCTATCCAGAGAAAGAGGTAATAATTGTTCATTCTAAAGACCGACTTTTGGAGAGAAATACCAAGAATACCTCAAAAATTGCTGAAAATTTTTTCAAGAGAAAAAATGTAAAGATTTTTTATAATGAAAAAGTCGTGGAAAACAATAACAATATTTTTCTCACAGATAAGAAGAGAAAAATTAATGCAGATGTGGCTGTTTGGTGTGCTGGTGTTAAGTGCGATTCTTCTTTTTTAAAGGATTTTAATGAAAATATTTTTTCAGATAGAAATTGCTTAAAAGTTGATAAAACTCTTCGATTAAAAGGATATAATAATATTTTTGTTGGTGGAGATATCACAGATATACTTGAAGAAAAAACAGCTCAAAATTCTGAGAGGCATGCCAAAATTATTACAAAAAACATTAAAAATATTTCAAGTGGAAAAAAACTTTTAAAATATAAAAAATTCACAGGTCCCTTGTTTATTAGCCTTGGTTCAAAAAAAGGTATTTTAGTTTTTAGAAATTTTTCATATTCGGGTTTCATTCCAATTTTTGCAAAAAACTTTATTGAGTCATGGTTTTTTCATACAATAGGTTTTATCTAAGGATAAACTTATATTTTGATTTTTAATATGTATTAATACCGGAGGCATATATCTTGATTAATGTAAATTATTTGTTGCTTGATTTTTTGATAATACTTTTTCCTTTTTTACTATCTTTTAAATGGAAATTTAAATATTACAAGTTTTACAAACCGCTTGGTCTCTCTATTTTACTTGTAGGTGGTGCATATATTATTTGGGACGTTCTCGTAACTCTTAGAGGTGACTGGTGGTTTAATTATGATTATTTGAGCGGCATAAAAATAACAGTTCTTCCTCTTGAAGAAATTTTATTTTTTGTAGTTGTTCCTTATGCTTGTATTTTTATCTATGAAAATCTTAATTATTTTATCGGAGAAAAAGAAGTTCCTTTCAATAAATGGTTTTATCTTGCTCTTTTTGTTTTGTTTCTTCTTGTTGGCCTATTATTTTATTATCAGGACTATACCATTTTATCGATGTTCTCTGTGGCTCTATTCTTTTTAATTGCAGCGTTTTTGTATCCAAAGATTTTAAAATCACGTCTTTACTGGTTGTATATTTTGATTTCCTTTGTTCCTTTTATAATCTTTAATTATCTTCTTACAAGTATTCCTATTGTTCTCTATAACTCAAATGCAATTTGGGGTAATATGCAAGCATGGAATGGACGGATTTTTACAATTCCAGTTGAGGATTTTTTCTATAATTTCTCAATGTTATCATTCTATTTACTAGTCTATATCTATTTTAAAAAACGATTTTCGTTGGAAAAAGATAAATAAAGATAGGCTATTAACATAAGTATTAGATTTTACAGGTGGAGGAAAGATATGGGCAATAAAAAAGTAATAGTAATTGGTTCTGGATTTGGCGGTCTATCTGCAGCAGGTCTTCTTGCACGAAACGGTCATGATGTTACATTAATTGAAAAAAACGATCATCCTGGTGGTAGAGCATCAGTTTGGAAAAAAGATGGTTTTACTTTTGATATGGGTCCTTCCTGGTATCTTATGCCAGATGTTTTTGAAAAATTCTTTGCTGAGTTTGATAAAAAACCTGAGGATTATATGGATTTAGTAAGGCTTGATCCCTCATATAGAGTGTTTTTTTCTGAGGATGACTATGTTGATATATCTAAGGATCTAGAGAAAAACCTTGATTTATTTGAAGAAATTGAACCGGGTGCTAAAGAAAAGATGAAAGAATATCTTGAAAAATCTGAATATGAGTATGATATTGCTATGAAGGATTTTATCTACAAAGATTACAAGCATCTTACAGATTTTTTCAAGCCAAAGCTTATCGTTGAAGGAACAAAACTTCATATGTTTGAAAAACTTGATTCATTTGCCCAAAGATATTTTGAAAGTGAAAAAATTAGGAAAATATTGGAATATACAATCGTATTTTTAGGTGGTAGCCCCTATGACAGCCCTGCACTCTATTCTTTAATGAGTCATGTTGATTTTAATATGGGTGTATGGTTTCCAAAAGGCGGTATGGGAAAACTAGCTGAATCAATGTATAAACTTGTAGAAGAGCAAGGTGTAAAATTTGTGTTTAATGAACCTGTGGAAAAAATAAATGTTGAAAAAGGTAATGCTAAAAGTGTTAAAACAAATAAAAAAACATATGATGCTGATTTAGTTGTTGTAAATTCAGATTATGCATGGTCTGAAATGAATTTACTTGATAAGAAATATCAGACATATAAAGAAAAATACTGGGATAAAAAAAAGATAGCGCCATCTGCATATCTTTTATATCTTGGACTTGACAAGCAACTTAAAAATTTCGAGCATCACAATCTATATTTTCATCCAGAATGGGTAGAGCATTTCGATGATATATTTAAAGAACCAAAGTGGCCTGAGAATTTTTCGTATTATGTGTCATGTATTACAAAAACTGATCCAAAGACTGCACCTAAGGGCTGTGAGAATGTATTTGTTTTAATTCCAGTTGCACCGGACCTTGAGGATAACGATGAGATTCGTGAAAAATATTTTGATAAAACTATTGATCATATGGAAAAACTTGCCGGTGAAAACATTCGAGATCATATAATTGTGAAACGTATTTTTGCTCACAATGATTTTTCAGATAGATATAATGCATACAAAGGAACTGCTCTTGGTTTAGCACACACACTTCGTCAAACAGCTATATTTAGACCGAAACAAAAAAGTAAAAAGGTTAAAAACCTTTATTACACTGGACATTATAATCATCCTGGAATCGGCGTTCCGATGGTAATTATATGTTCTCAGATTTTATCCGAAGAACTTAAAAAAACCTAAATCAGTTTAAGAAAAATTTAAATCTTCTACTAATTCTCTGGTTGGTAGCAAAAACATATAAAGTAAAATCAGTTAACAATTGTTAATATGATTTTTAAACTGATAGTTTGTGGGGGAACTATATGATAAATAAGACAATTTTCTCAATATTCAAAGAGGGAAGTAAAACCTACTTTTATAGTAGTTTATTCTTTCCGTCTGTAATTAAAAAAGAAGTGTTCAGTCTTTATGCATTTGTAAGAAAAGCAGATAACTTTGTGGATTCAAATCCTCAAGATATAAAAGGATTCTATGATTTTAAAAATAATTATTACAATGCACTTGATGGAAAAAAAACAGATGATATTGTAATTGATTCTTTTGTAAAACTATCAAATGATAAAGAATTTGACCCAAAATGGACTGATGCATTTTTAAAATCAATGGAGATGGATATCAATAAAAATAGATATCAAACTCTTTCTGAAACATTAGGATATATTTATGGCTCAGCTGAAGTGATAGGTCTATATATGTCAAAAATAATGAATCTGCCAAAAGAATCCTACAAGTATGCTAGATATTTGGGTCGCGCCATGCAATATATAAATTTTACAAGAGATGTTGCTGAAGATGTAAAACTTGGAAGAATCTACTTTCCAATTACCGATCTAAAGAGATCTGGGCTTGATGAACTTAGTTACGAATATACAAAACAACATAAAGAACAATTTAAAGATTTTTTACGAAAGCAATTAGAAAGATATTGTAAATGGCAGCATATTGCTGAAGAAGGCTACAAATATATTCCAAAAAGATATTTGATTCCTGTGAAGACAGCCTCAGAGATGTACAATTGGACAGCAGATGAAATCTATAAAAATCCGTTTGTAGTGTACAAGTTAAAAGTTAAACCAATGGTCAAACAGATTTTTTCAAAAACTATTCTGAATATTGTTGATCCAAGAAAACCTAGAGATAAAAAATGTATTTGTAAAAAAGAAGAGCATGAACCGAAAATTAGTTATTTATAATACATATTATTTCTCTAAGGTGGAGAACTACTTATGGATATGATACTAAAAATTGTGATATATGCTGCTTTAATTATTATTTTCTTCCTATTTATGGAATTTGTTGCATGGTTTTTACATAAATATGTAATGCACGGTTTTGGATGGGGTCTTCATGAGGATCATCATAGATATACAAAGGGCCGATTAGAAAAAAATGATGTATTTGGTTTGATATTTGCAGTTATTTCATTTTTACTGATACTTACAGGTTATCTTGATGGATTTGATATAAAATTTCCTATTGGACTAGGTGTGATGTTTTATGGCCTTGGATATTTTCTTGTACATGACACATTTTTTCATAAGAGGCTGAAAATAAAATATAGGCCGAAAAGTAGATATCTTAAAAGAGTGCTTAATGCTCATGCTATACATCATCAAAAAAGTAACCCGCATGATGGAGTCTGTTTTGGATTTCTTTATGCAAGTAAAAAATTTGATGTTAAAAAATAATTAATATCAACTTCTGTGGGGGAAGATACAATCGAAAAAGAAAAATTAATGCTCTTAGTTGAGCTTGGACGTTTTCGTTTTCTTTTAGCTGGATTTTTCTTATATACGCTTGGTTTTTTATTAGCAATTATTTACAATAATGATTTTTCCATAACATATTTTCTATTTGGATATGCAATAATGATGCCTGCTCATTTGTCTTTATCATATAGCAATAATTATTTTGATATAGAAGTAGACAAGCATAACAAGCAAGTATCAATTGCGGGTGGTTCAAAAACATTAATTGAAAACCCTGAATTAATACCAATGTGTAAATACATTGCAATTTCTTTGATTATTCTGTCAATTTCTCTTGCAGGGGTATTTGTATTTGTTTTTTCGTTTTCTTATTATTTTCTTTTATTTATCATATTTGGAAATCTACTAGGTTGGTTTTATACAGCACCTCCGTTGAGACTTACCTATAGGGGCCTTGGTGAAATTGCAAATATGATTAATATGGGTTTTTTGATGCCCGGGATTGGATACTGGGTGAAGAATGGTAGTTTAGATGTTTTCTTCCTTGTTTTTGCAATACCTCTCTTCATATACGGCCTTGAATTTATGGCGCTTGTTGAAACACCAGATATGGAAGGGGATCAAATTGGTAAAAAATTAACACTAATTGCAAAAAAAGGTAGAAAAACTGGTTATAAGATAATTTTAGTATCCTTATTTTCTGCTTCATTATATTTTTTGATTATTGCATTATCTTCATTATTTGAAAACTACTTAAATTTCTATGTGGTTTTTGCAATATCTTTGATACCTTTATTGATCGCAATTTATGGATGGAGCAAAAAACCTTTTTCAAGATTTTTATCTACAAAAATTGCTGAGAAGAATATGTCTTCCCTTATTCTTTTTATTATCCTTATAAATATCTATTTTTTATTTCTTTATTTAACAAAAAATGTTTTCTAAAAATTTAATTGGAAAATATAGTGTAAATATATTTTTAAGCTTAAAAAACATAGATAAAAATACATCTTTAGAATGATTGAATCTGAGAGAATTAAAAAATTAAATAATAATTCATATCAAAATAATGACTGTGTCATCTATTGGATGCAAGCTTCACAAAGAACAAATTATAATCATGCTTTAGAATATAGTATAAATTTAGCTAATAAACATAGAAAACCATTAATTGTATATTTTGGGTTGACTGATGAGTTTATTAATGCTAATCTTAGACACTACTATTTTATGCTTCAAGGATTAAAAGAAGTTAAAAAAAATCTTGGGAAAAGAGGTATAACCTTTATTTTAAGACACATATCCCCAGAAAAAGGAATAGTTGGTCTTTCAAAAAAAGCTTGTGCAATAGTTGTTGATAGAGGCTATCTAAAAATTCAAAGAGAATGGAGAGGATATGTATCAAAAAATGTTAGCTGTCCTCTTTTTGAAGTTGAAAGTGATGTTGTAGTTCCAGTTGAGACTGCTTCAGGAAAGGAAGAATATGCTGCATTTACCATTAGAAAAAAATTAAACAATTTAAAAGATGATTTTTTAAATGAGGTTGATAAGAATAAATTAAGAAATCATTCTATAGGTGTTGATATTGACTCATTAGATGTCAATAGTATTGATGGTATAATAAAAAATCTTGATATTGATAAAAGTGTAGGAAAATCTATTTTTGATGGTGGAGAAAAAAGAGCAAAAGATACATTGGATGATTTTATTAAAAATAAAATTGATAAATTCTCTGATTTAAGAAATGATCCATCAAAAGATTATTTCTCAAATCTAAGTCCATATCTACATTTTGGCCAGATTTCGCCTGTTGATATTTCACTGAAAATAAATGAGACTGATTCGCCGGGAAAAGAACCTTTTTTAGAAGAATTGATAGTAAGAAGAGAACTTTCAATTAATTTTATATTTTACAATAGTAAATATGATTCACTTAATGGATTACCAGAGTGGTCTATGAATACTCTAAAAAAACATGGGCAAGATAAAAGAGAATACATCTATAGTTTAGATGAATTTGAAAAAGGGAAGACTCATGATCCTTACTGGAATACAGCACAAAAAGAGATGGTTAAAACAGGTAAAATGCATGGATATATGAGAATGTACTGGGGTAAAAAAATAATTGAATGGACAAAAAAACCTAAAGATGCATTTGATATTGCAATATATTTGAATAATAAATATGAACTCGATGGAAGAGATCCTAATGGATATACTGGTGTAGCATGGTGTTTTGGAAAACATGATAGGGCCTGGAAGGAAAGATCTATTTTTGGAAAAGTTAGATATATGAATGCTAAAGGTCTAGAAAGAAAATTTGATATCAATTCGTATGTTAGTAAATTTAGTTAATTCTAGCTTATATTGATCTTTAATTTTTAAGAGTCTTCTTTATTTTTAAAAATTTATTTTGAAGAAAATTTTGTTGGAAATCTTTTATTGTTTAATAACCGAAATGTTTATATTTATATAAATTAACAAATAAATATAAATAAAATAAAATTAAAGTTGATTTTTATGAATAATGGAAGTAAAAATATTTGGGCATGGCTTCAATCTAATAATAGGGTTTACAAAGTCGTTTCAAATCCTAATAATGGAACAATTGAAGTTTATGATGAAAAGGGAAATTTAGTAATGAAAAGAGAAAATCTAAGTAAAAAAGCAGTAGAAATTATTGAAAAAAATTTTTTAGAAGTTTCTGCTAAAAAATTAAATGACACACCTTCTGATGAATCAAGACATAATAATTTTGATCCAATGGTTGCGTAATTTGATATTTTTTAAATAAATATTATTTTCTAATGTCTATCTTTTTTCCATCTGGAAGTAAATTAAACGGTATTTCTTTTCCTTTTTCTTTTAACTTATATCTTGCGCATTTTTTTCTTTTATCAGAATAGCAGTATTCTTTTACGATTTTTAAAATAAAATTATAATTGAGACTATTTTCACTCTGTTTTTCCATACTTTTTTTTATACATTTAGCTTTATATTTGCATCCTTTTTCGGGTTTGCAAATAAAAAGATAAAAAGGACATTTTTTGTATTTCTCCTTCGATTCACAGATTTCAAAATTTGAAAGATGTATTAGGCCTTTGAATTTTTCAATACATTCCCTTGTGTAATCTTTATACAATGGACAAGTCATGGTGCATCTAGTCTTTATAAATATATACATAATATTAAAATTTTACTTGAACTTGAACTATTTTTTTACAAAATAAATTTAATATACCTCTTAAATCATTACCTATCTTATGGAAAAAAAGACTGTTTTTTTAGAATTACCAAGCGAAATGATCGATAGGATCGATGAACATAATACTTTGGGTGATAGATCTGTTTTTATTTCTAATTTAATAGACAAGCAACTTGATAAAGACGTTAGTAAAATGAGTTCCATGGATGTTTCTACGGAACTTAGTACAAGAATGGAGGAATCTTCTGGAGTACTCTCTGTTTCTGGGGAAATTGGCTTAGTAAATAGCAGCGGAGACCCGATTGGTAAGTTTGATGTTAATACTGTTGAGGGTTTTGAAGATCTCGCTCAAAAAGTTTGTGAACTTTCTGATGATCCTATAGTTAGAATGCGTGCTCGACGCTGGCGTTAATAAAATTAAAAATTAATCTTTTTTCTTCTTATATTGATTTAATATGAATTTTTCATTTTGACATAATTGAGGAAAACATTTAAATATTATTATTTATAGAGTATAACATAGGAAAAGTTGATGCTTTATGTCAGAAGGAAAAAAACGTACCTTCTTTTGGACTCAACCAAAAGGAAACAAACTCAAAGTAGTATCTGATTCAAAAAAAGGAACACTCAAAGTTTTTAATGATAAAGGCGAAAAAATTTTTGAAAGAAAAGATCTTTCAGAAAAAGAGTTGAAGATTGTTGAAGAAAATTTCCTCTCTATTGTATGTAGAAAAGTTAAAAATATTGGTAAGAATCTTCGAACTGGAAAAAATGATCCAATGATTGCATAAAAAAAATAGAATTAACTACTTGATGCTTTTGCCTTTGGACTATTAGAACCACAGTTCATGCATTTAACCCATTTATCAAGATTCCCATGACCACATTTTGGACAAACCCATGCCATATTTTATATCTCCAAAGTGAATTAATTATATTAATTATGTTTCTAATGGTTATTAAGGATTGGGAAAAAAATAGGAAAAAATAGTGAAATATATTTTACAAAAATAGATTTCTACTCTTATCTGTTACTTCTAAATTTTTAGAGCGGCCATCCTTATGCTCTATAATATAATTGTTTTTCACTAACCATCTTATCTTATTTCTTAAAGTGGGCTTACTAACAGACATTTCAATTTCAAGATCTTTATATTTAGGATACAATCCTAACACATTTTGTTTGTGTGTAAATTCAATTATTTTCTGAAGGTCTTTAGTTAGTCTTTGTTTTGTAATAGGCTCGATATCCATTGTTTCTTTTTCAATTTGAATTATTTGATTTTTAGCTAAAGTCTCTTCATCGATAGAAAAGATTACAATTAACTCTTTTAAAATTGCAATTTCTCTAATTTTTTGTATGAAATCAAGAGTTTTATTAAAGCTATTTTTTGAAATAAGGTAATCTAATCTATCAAAGAATAAAACTGTTTTTTCCTTTTGATTTTTAATTTTCGTTAAAATATTTTTAACATTAGGTTTAATTGAGTTTTTTAATTTATTTTCAGATAGCCAAAAACAATCAAATTCATGATCAATATTCTTTAAGAAATTCTTTTTAAGTGCTCTTGATAAGATTAATCCTTTATAACCAACATCTAAAAGATCATTAAATGCTTTTATAGATTTATTATGGGTTTTTTCTTTTATAAGATAAGTGTTTCCTTCTTCAATATCATACTTCATCATCTGTTTTTTCAATAATTGCTCTTGTTTTTTTCTTTCGGTAATATCACGGCCTATACCATATACAAAACCTTCTTCAGGTAAAGCTCGTGCATTCCATTCCAACCATCTGTAAGTTTCATTTTTACATTTGCATCTTACTACAAAAGAAATTACTTTTTTTCCATGTTTTAATTTCTTTTCAATTAGCATCATTGTTTTTTCTCTATCTTCAGGGTGAATAATATCAAAAAATGAAATATTGAAAAGTTCCTTGTCTTTATATCCAAGTATCTTTTTAAATGCAGGATTTGCATTAGTAAATTTTTTAGTTTTAATATTTACTTCGCAGACTATGTCTGTTGATAGTTCAAAAATCCTTTGCAGTCTTTCTTCTGTTTGTCTCCTATCTGTTATGTCAATAAAAGATGTTACAATTTTTTCAATATTCCCTCTTCTATCAAATGTTGGTCTTGCACTATGTAAAAACCATCTAATATTTTTTTTCTTTGGAATATTAAGTCCAACAATTCTTCCTTCGGATGGAACTTTAGATTTAGATACTATAGATACTGGAAAATCAGAAATCTCCATTGGTTCACCGTTAGATCTTATTAGCTTTCCAATCCAAAAATCAAGATCTTTTTTCATTAACTCTTTTTCAGAATAACCAAAAATCTTTTCTGCTGTATGGTTTACTGCAATAGTTTTTCCCTCTGAATTATGGACTGTAATTCCAACAAGTGCACTATTGAATAACTCTCGATATTTCTCTTCACTTTCTTTTAATGCCTCTTCTGCTTTTTTTCTGTCAGTTATGTCCCTAACGTTCACTAATAATCGTTCTTTTTTTCCGATTTTCAAAATATTTGGATTTACCTCGGCCCAAAATAATCTACCTTTTTTATCTTTAGCATGCCATTCAACTTTCTTATTAGAGTTTCTAACTTTTTTTAAACCTTTGATGAATAAATCTCTGCTGTAATTATGATTTTCAGCAGTCAGTTCAGAAATGTTTAAACCAATTAGTTCATTTTTGTTATAACCATACATCTCACATGCTTTGTTATTAACACTCAAAATTTTTCCATCTTTTATGTCATGTAAAAATATTGCATCATTACTTCCTTCAAAAATACCCTGATATCTTTCTCTGCTTTCTTTTAATGATTCCTCGGATTTTTTTTCTCTGGTTTTATCTTGAGCAGTACAGCTCATACCATTATATTTTCCGTTTTTAAAACGGGGTGTAAGCCAACCTTTTTGTATGGTGAATTTACCTCTTGGTGTTAGAACTTCGGCCTCATATTCTTGTGATTTTTTAGTTTTTTTTGCTTTTTTATAGTACTCTATGAATACATCTGTTGTTTCAGGATTAAAATCCTTTGTAACATCCATACCTAATGCATCTTCTGATTTTATGCCAGATATTTTTTCCATTCCTGGATTGAAATAAACCATTCTATCATTTTTATCAGTAACCCAAATCCCATCATGTATCTTATCTAAAACAAAATTATAAAATTTTTTTAGATATTTTATCTTTTTTTCTGCAATTTTCATTTCGGTAATATCTTCATGGCTACCAATCATTCTAACAGGTTCTCCGGTCTGGTCCCACTCAACAACTTTAGCTTTTGCATGAATCCAACGATACTTTCCGTTTTTAGTTTTTAGTCTAAATTCATTTTCGTAAAAATCTGGTTTATCTTTTAAATATTCTTCAGCTTTTTTAATTGCTTTATTCTTGTCATCTGGATGGATAAGTTTTATCCAATTTTCATATGTTGCTTTGAATTCCTGTGGTTTGTAGCCTATCATAGTATAGTATCTATCACTAAATTGTAGTTCATTATTATTAAAATTCCAAGTCCAAATACCTTCAGTTGTTGCATCAAGAGTTAATTTTAGCTCATTTTTGGCTTTCACACGCTGGGTTATATTTTTGCATACACCAAAATATCCAATTAAATCTTTTTTTTCGTTAAAAAGAGGGGTTGCATTTGTTTCAAATATTATTTTTTCTCCATTTTTGTGAACCCAAGTATCAATGAGATCAGAGATTTTTTCTTTTTTTTCAACAATTTCTGAAAAAATTTTGCTTATTTTTTTTCTTTCCGATTTATCCATAAAATCAAAAGGTGTTTTGCCAATAACTTCAGATTTTTTATATCCAATAATATCTGAAACATTTTCACTTACATAATTATAAACACCGTTTGTATCAACCTGCCATACAAATTCAGTTGTTGTTTCAACAAGACTCCTTAGTTTATCTTCAGTTTCTTTCAGTTCCTTTTCAATCTTTTTTCGTTCCTCAATTATTTTTGCTTGTCTAAAATTACTGTAACTAAGAAGGGATACAAGAAAAGTAAATTTTGAATAAAAATTCATAACTTTTTCTACTTTTTTTCTGCTCCATCTAGGGACTTGATCTAAAGCGTCTAAGTATTCTTTTTTATCAAAACCATATTTTTCAGCTTGTTTTTCAAATAGATCATAATCTATATCTTCATCATCATAAAAGAACTGCCCTAAGAAAAAAGTTCCAACTCTTTTTTTTCCAATCATTATAGGTGTTGCAATATCCCACATATTGTTTTTGCATTTATATTCAAGATAATCGCCTGGTTTTACATCTCTAGAAAGGTAAATATCGCTTTCAATACAATTTTTTCTTGTTTTTTTGTTTACCCTATGAAATTTTGTGCAAATATCCTGCCATCCAGTTTTAACAAGAACTTCACCCTTCATATCAACTATGGCCATGCCTATGTTTGTTACTTTATAGAACTCGTCCATAAGTGATTGTATTGCATCAATATCAATTATGTCCTTGAATTCTTCATTTCCTATATCGTGTTCGGGTGAAAGAATGCTATTAAGTCTCATCTTAAGTTTTTCTTCATTTTTTTCTAATAATTCTTGATAATTTTTTAAATCAGTTATATCAACAGATATACCGAGTACACAATCACCTTTATCTTTAAATGAGATTGGAACTTTTGTTGTATGAAAATAATGATTTGTTCCATCATTCCAGGTAAAAGGTTCACATTGAATTACCTGCTTTTCTTTTGTTTTAATAGCTTTTGAATCAATATCTTCAAAAAAATCTGCCTCAGCAGGTTTTAATATAGCTTGATTTGCAAAATCTTCATCTTTTTTCCCAATCATCTTTTCAGGACTTGTTTGATAAAGATCTGCTATTGTTTTATTTGCTATTAAATATCGTCCTTTTTTATCTTTAACATAAACACAATTTGGACTTACTTCTAAAATATTTTTTAAAAAATCATTTTTATCTTTTAAATCAGTATTTTTTTTATGAAGTTTTTTTTCAAGATTCATCCAATCTGTAATGTCTTTTCCGATACCTGCAATTCCGACTATTTTTCCTTTTTTATCATAGTATGGTATTTTTGTTAGTTCAATCCAATGGATGCTTTTATCTGGAAAAGTCATTTTTAAAGTTTTATTAAATTGTGTTTTTCCCATTTTCATAATTTGTAGTTCATCTTTTCTCGTTTCTTTTGCAATTTTTTCTGGAAAGAAATCAAAATCAGATTTACCTATTGCTTGTTCAGGTTTTTTTAAGCCAAGAGCTTCTGTTGCTTTTGTATTAATTTTTAAAAAATTTGACTCGGTATCTTTTATAAATACATATTCAGAAATATTTCCAAATAATGTCTCAAATAAAGCCTTGTAAATTCGATCTTCTTTTTTAGAGAAGATAACTTCATTTTCCCCCATCTTATCATAACTATGAACAATTTATCACTTAAAAATTTATTTTAAAAAAACGCCAAAATTTTTACTATTTTTCACTATTTTTTTTACTATTTTTCCATTATTGTTATATAATAAAAGATACTTTCTTACTTTGGATTTGTGATGGGTAATTGGATGGGAACTTTAGCTTTAATTCAAAGTAACTTTATTTTTAAATATTTCAAAGGTGGATTTTATGAGAGAGGCACCTGATATTGTTAAGAGATTAAGAGAGGAAGAAAAAAAAGGTTCTTTCAATAATTTATATTTGTCTTCACAAAAAAAACCAAATAAAGTTGGAGTGGTCTTATCTAATAAAAAAGATTCTTCTAAAAATAAAATCAGTTCAGATAAAAACCAAATCAAAAAAAGATATGAAATGATTTTAAGTTCCACTAGTGATTTGATATCAATTGTTAGCTTTAATTTAAAAGCAACTTATGAATTTGTTTCTCCTTCTCACAAAGAACTTTTAGGATATGAATCTAAAGACTTAATTGGAAAATCTTTTTTTGATTTTGTTCATCCTGATGATAAAAAAAATATTTCTCCTGTTTTGACGAAATATATCAAGATGAAAGCTAAAAAATTAATTAGTGGAAAAGAGGATAAATTTGCTGAAAATCTTTCATATAGGATAAAAGACAAGAAAGGACAATGGCATTTTTTAGAAACAACTGCCAATATTTATGGGAATAAAATAATTGCTGTTTCAAAGGATGTAACTGAGCAAAGGACTGCAAGACAGGAATTAAAAGAAAGTGAACTTCAGTATCGTACAATTTTTAATTCTTCAAAAGATGTTTTACTAGTATTTGATTTTGATGGTAATATAGTTGATGCTAATAATGCTGCTCTAAAAACTTATGGTTATTCCAAAGATGAATTTTTAAATCTTTCTGGTAAAGATATTGTTCATCCTGATTTTCATTATATTTTTAAAAAGTTCATTTTAGATGTAAAAGACACCGGCGAGTTTTTTTCAGAATCAGTTGATGTTCGTAAAGATGGAACAACTTTTCCAGTGAATGTTAAGGGAACTAGTTTTGTTCTTAATGGGGAAGAGCATCTCCTTGCAATAGTAAGAGATATATCTAAACAAAAAAAAGCTGAGGAAAATTTGAAAAAAAGCGAAGAGAAATACAAATCAATTTTTAAAAATGCCCAAGTAGGGATATTTAGAACAGACCTTAAAACAGGTAAGATGCTTGAGGCAAATGATGCCTTAGTTAAATTTACAGGTTTTAAAAATCAAAAGGAAATGTTTGAAGATAATTACAATATTGCTGATCATTACGTTAATCCTTCAGATAGACAAAAAATGATTGATATTTTAAAAAGTAAAGGAAAAATTGAAGGATTTGTTGCTCCATTTAAAAGACTTGATGGAAAAGTGAGATGGATTAGGTTCTCAGCTCAAATATCTAAAAACAAAAAATGGATTGAGGGGGTATCTGAGGATATCACTGAATGGAAAGAATCAGAAAAAGAAATTGTGAAACTTTCGCAAGCAGTTGACCAGAGTTCGTCAATAATTGTTACTACTGATCTAAAAGGTAATTTGGAATATGTTAATGATGCTTTCACAAAGATTACCGGCTACTCAAAAGAAGAAGTCTTGGGCAAAAATCCTAGTATATTAAAATCTAGCTACACCTCAAAAGAAGAATACAAAAAATTATGGAAAGAAATTTCTTTGGGTAATACATGGCAGGGTACTTTTCATAATAAAAAGAAAAATGGTAAACTCTACTGGGAATTTGCATCTATTTCTCCTGTGTTTAACAAAAATGGAGAAATTATGAGTTATATGAAGGTTGCAGAAGATATAACTAAACAAAAGATTGCAGAAGAAAAAATTTATTCCTTATCACAAATAGCAGAACAATCAACAGATGGAATTATTAAAACAGATAAGGATTTCAAAATTAATTATATGAATCCTGCTGCTGAAGAACTCTTTGGGTATACTTTTGAAGAATTAAAAGGTAAAAAACCTGATATTTTTAACGCTGAAATTAAAAGTGATGAGATAACAAATGAGATTTATGATGATATTTCTTCTGGAAAGATACATTTTGGTGAAAGTTTAAATGTTCGTAAAGATGGTACAAAATTTTATTGTCAATATAAAGTTTCACCATTAAAAGATGATAATGGTAAAATAACTGGGTATATAGCTTCTCAAAGAGATATCACTGACATAAAAGAATCTCAAAAAGAAACAGAGCGGTTTTTAAATGCAGCAGCAGATGGAATTAGAATAATTGGTAAAGATTATAAAGTTAAAAAACTGAATCAGTCAATGGCGGATTTAGCGGGTGTTAAAAAAGATAAAGCAGTTGGTATGAACTGTCGTGAAATGTTTGGGGATAAAAATATATGTGGAACAGATAAATGCGCTTTAAAAAGGGTTTTAAAAACAGGTGAAAAACAAATCCTTGATACAAATCGAGTTACAAAAGATGGAAGAATTATACCTTGTCTAGATGTTGTTTCACCATGGTATAATAAAAAAGGAAAAATTGATGGAGTTATTGAAGATTTTAGAGATCTAACACATATAAAGGATATTAGTAAAAAGCTGAGAGAAAGTGAAAATCTTTTTAGAACGCTTGTTGAGCAATCCACAGTTGGAGTGTACATTCATGATCCTATCGATAATAAGGTTTTATATGCAAATCCTCTTATAAGAAATATTTTAGGTTTTTCAGATAATGAATTTGAAAAAGCTGATTTGTATAAATACGTTCATCCGGATGATCTAAAGTTTTTAAAAGAAAGAACCAGGAAAAGACTTTCGGGAGAAGAAATTGATCCCTCTGCTGAAATAAGATTGATTCCACCAAATAAAGATATGATCTGGGTTCGTATATATACAAATTTTATTGACTATAAAGGAACAAAAGCTGCTTTAGCATCAGCAATAGAGATAACTGAGTCAAAAAAAGCAAGAGAAAAAATTAAAAGCATAAATGAAAAACTTAAACAAAAAGTATTTGAAAGAACTTCTGAAGTTGAAAATTTACTTAAACAAAAAGATGAATTTATAGGCCAACTTGGACATGACTTGAAAACACCGTTAACTCCATTGAATACGCTTCTTCCAATTGCACAAAAAAAAGTAAAAGATGAATCTGTGAAGGAATTAATCAACGTTTCAGTGCAAAATGTTAATTATATGAAGAATCTGGTAAGTAAAACACTTGAACTTGCTCGTTTGAACTCTCCTTCTATAGAATTCGATTTTACAGATTTAAATCTAAAAGATATTGTTGAAGGAGTGCTAAATAAAAATAAGGCGATTTTTAGAAAAGAAAATTTTTCTGTTCAAAATAATATAAGTAAAGATATAGAGGTTAATGCTGATTTAATGAGATTAGAAGAAGTTTTTAACAATTTGATTATAAATGCAATCAAATATTCAAGGAATGAAATCTCAGGTAAAATTATAATAGATGGTGAAGAAAAAGAAAAATTTATTAAGATTTCTTTAAAAGATTATGGGGTTGGTTTAACCCCGGAACAAATATCAAAGATTTTTTCAGAGTTTTATAAAACTGATACAGCTCGATCTGATTTTAATTCAACTGGCCTGGGTCTTCCAATATGTAAGCGTATTGTTGAAAAGCATGGTGGAAAAATTTGGGTAGAAAGCCCTGACCTTGGAAAGGGTAGTACTTTTTATTTTACTTTGAAAAAGAGTAAGGGGGGGATTTAATGTTTGACTTGATAGCACTCTTTAGCTTTTTTATTCTATGTTCATTGGGTGTCTATCTCATATATAAAAGTCAAGGTCGTTTTGTAAATATTGTTGCTGGTTTCTGGCTTTTTTCAGCAGGTGCATGGTCTCTTGGTCAAGTGTTTATGATTTGGTCTACTGATTTAAATAGCTTGTACTGGTCTATTGGAATTGCTCACCTTGGAGTTTTTATGCTTGGTGCTACAACTATTCATTTCGCTTTGATTTATCCATTTAAACGAAAGATTATGAATAAAAATTTCATGCCGTTTATTTTTTATATCGTCCCTATAATTTTTTATTTTTGTTTTCTAACAAATAATTTTCATGGTCTATTTTATAAAAATTTAGCGTTTGATCCCGGTTGGGTTCTAAATTTTAATAAGACCTTTGGAATAATAGGTATAACTAGTGTTTTTGTAACCTATGTTTTTGTTTCAATCGGGGTTATCTTGTTTTTTAATTCAATCTTTAAGGTCTCTGGAAAAAAAAGAACTGGTTCATTTTTACTTTTTTTAGGGGTTTCATTAGGTTTATTTTCATCAATATTGGGTGAGTTTAAAATTACTCCTCAAACAATGTTTTTTCCATTCTCAGGTATTTTATTTACAGTAGCTGTTCTAAGATATAGAGCTATTGATATTACTCCTGCGGTTGTTGCTGAAAAAATTTTAGATACTATAATGGATTTTTTGTTTTTAACTGATGAGAAAGGAACAATCAAAAGGGTTAACAAATCGGTTAAAAACGTTTTAGGTTTTTCGGAAGAAAACATGAAAGAAAAAAAGATTTATTCTTTTTTTAAAAATAAGGACGGTTTTTTTGATACTATTGATTTTATAGACTCAAAAGATATTAATTATCTAGAAGGCCTTGAATGTGTCATTTTAGATTCCGATAAGATAGAACACAGTGTGTCTATTAATGCTTCGTCAGTCTTTGGTGACAAGGGTGAATTGATGGGTTATATCTTTTCTCTTAGAGATATAACTGATAAAAAAAATGCAGAGTATAATTTAAAAAAATCAAGAGATGAACTTTTTAGAATAAATAAAGAGCTTGAAAACCGTAATTGTGAAGTAGAACAGCTTCTTGAGCAAAAAAATGATTTTATTGATTTACTTGCTCATGATCTTAAAAATCCATTAACAACACCTCTGATTACTCTACCAATAATAAAAGAGAAGATTGATGAATCAAAATATAAGGAGATGATTAATCTATCCTACAAAAATATAAAAAAGATAAAGGAATTGATTGAACAGACTCTTGAACTTGCGCACCTTGAGGATACTAGAAAAAATGTCAATATTAAAGAATTAAATCTTTTTGAACTTTTAGAAAATGTACTTGATGAAAATAAGACCCTGCTAAGTGATAATGGTTTTAGTGTATCAAAAAATATTAATAAAAACTTAAAAATCTCTGCCGATGAGTTTCAAATAAAAGAGGTTTTTAGTAATATAATTTTTAATTCTGTTAAATATACTCCTGAAGATGTTTTAGGTAAAATTGATATAAATGCTTTTGAGGAAAATAATCTTGTAAAAATATCAATTTCTGATAACGGAGCAGGTATAGATTCAGATACTAAAAAACATGTCTTTGAAAAGTTTTATAAAAAGGGAAAGGCAAGAAGAGATATGAACAGTACCGGTCTTGGTCTTTCTTTATGTAAAAAAATAGTGGAAAAACATGGTGGAAAGATTTGGGTGGAAAGCCCGGGTCTTGGAAAGGGCAGTACTTTTTATTTTACTTTAAAAAAAGCTGATAGAGTTAAGGAGGGGAATTAATTTATGGTTGATAGGCCTTCAATTGTAGAAGAACTTCGGAGAGCAGAAGATAGCGGTGTTTTAAAGACTGAAGATTTTAATAAAAATGTTAATCGAGATTTTTTTAGATTAGCTGTTGACAATTCACTTGATTCAGTGTTTATTATCGATTATGAAAAAATGTGTTTTATAGATGTAAATAAAACTGCATGTAATAGTACAGGTTATTCTAGAGATGAATTGCTTTCTATAGGTCCTCAGGATATTAAACCTGAGTTTACTAAACGTCAGTTGAGGGATAAATTTGACGAAGTGTTAAAATCTAATTCTAAAGGCGTTATTGAGACCGTTCATCTAAGAAAAGATGGTAGCAGGTTTCCTGTGGAGGTTTTTCTTAGTTGTTTAAAAGATGAAAATGTAATTATTGCTTCTGTTCGCGATATTTCTGAGCGTATAAAAAATAAGGAAAAATTAGCTGAAACTGAGAAAGAATACAAATTACTCATAGAATCCTTAAATGAGGGTGTCTGGAAAATTGATAAAAATTCTATTACAACTTTTGTTAATAAATCAATGGCCAAAATGCTTGGTTATACTGTTGATGAAATGATCGGAAAACATCTTTTCTCATTTATGGATGAGAAAGGAAAAAAGATTGCTGAAGAAAATTTAAAAAGAAGAGAGCAGGGAATTGATGAGCAGCATGATTTTGAATTTATTAGAAAGGATGGACGACGTATTTATGCGACTCTTGAAACCTCTTCTATAATAAATGAGAATGATGAATATGAAGGTGCTATTGCAGGTGTAATTGACATAACAGCGCGGAAAGAAAACGAGGAAATAATTAAAAAACGTGTAAATTATGAAAAAACACTTCAGAAAATATCAAAAGTTTTTCTAAATGAATCAGATGTTGATACTGCTGTTGACCGTTCTTTGAAACTTTTATTGAGTTTATCTAAAGTATCTAGAGTCTATTTTTTCAAAAATTTTTTTGATTCTGAAGATGGTTTATGTATGAAACAAATCTATGAAGTATGTGCTAAAGGTGTTCCACCTGAAATTGACAACCCTGATTTGCAGCATGTTTCTTATAATCCACTTTTTAAAAGATGGTATGATAATCTTTCTAAAGATAAGCCGTTGTATGGTCCAATTAAAGATTTCCCAGAATCTGAAAGAGAAATTCTTGAACCTCAGGGTATTAAATCAATACTTGTCATACCTGTATTTGTTAATTCAAAATTTTATGGGTTTATTGGTTTTGACGATATTTCATCTGAGAAATATTGGGATAATGAAGATATTTATTTACTTCAAACTGTAGCAGAAAGCATCGGCTCATTTTTAGGACGTAAACAAGCTCAAGAAACATTACTTGAAAATGAAAAACGATTTCGTTCGTTAACTGAAAATGTGTTAGGTGCAATCTATAGATGTCGGCTGGATTCTAAATGGACGATGAAATTTATCAGCTCGCATATCGAGGATATAAGCGGATATCCTGCATCTGATTTTATTGATAATAAGGTGCGGTCTTTTGCTGATATCATTTATCCTGATGATCGTAGTATGGTTGAAGAAACAATTTCTCAAGCTGCTAATAAAAAAAGACATTTTAGTATGGAATATAGGATTATTGATTCTAAAGGTGATATACGTTGGGTATTTGAAAAAGGACAAGCTATTTTTGATGAGAATGATTATATTAAATGGCTTGATGGTTCAATTTTTGATATAACTAAAAGAAAAAAAGCTGAGGAAAAAATTAAAGAAAGTGAAAGAGAACTTAGAGATTTTTTTGATAATGCAAATGATCTTATACAGAGTGTTAGACCAGATGGTTCTTTTAATTATGTTAATAAAAAATGGAAGGAAGTAATGGGTTATTTTGAAGATGAAATTAAAAATCTTCATTTCACTGATATACTTAGAGAAGATCATGTTTCTCATTGCAGTGAAATTTTTAAAGAACTTTCAAAGGGTAAAAGTTTTGATAACATAGAGGTTGTTTTTAAAACAAAAGATGGCAAAGAAGTTTTTGTTAATGGAAATTTAAATTCCCGGTTAGTTGATGGAAAATTTGTCCTTACGAGAGGGATTTTCCGTGATGTAACAGAAAATAAAAAAAATGAAAGGAAACTTGCTGAGGCAAAAAACATAATAAATATAAGCCCAGTTGTTGCTTTTACATGGAAAAATTCTGAAGGCTGGCCTGTTGAGTATGTTTCTAAAAATGTTGAAAATCTTTTTGGGTACTCTTCAAAAGACTTTTTATCTGGAAAAATTTTATTTGAAAAATGTATCCATCCTGATGATATAAAAAGAGTATCAAGTGAAGTTAAAAATAGTATTGAGAATAATAAAAAGCGTTTTGAACACAAACCATATAGAATTATAACAAAAGACGGCAGTATAAGATATGTTTTAGATAGAAGTTATGTCATTAAAAATGACAATGGAAATGTAACTCATTTTAAAGGTATAATTGAGGATGTAACTGAAAAACAAAAAATGATGAATGAAATTGTTGAGGCAAAAAACAAGTATTCTACTTTAGTTGAACAATCTACTGATGGTATTATGATTGTTCAGGATCAGATATTTAAGTTTGCAAATAAGGCGTTATCAAAAATAACAGGTTTTTCTGTTGATGAACTTGAAGGTATGGATTTTTTAGATGCAGTTGCTAACCTTGAAAAGGAAAAACTTGCAGATAGGTATAAAAAGAGAATGCAAGGCAAAGAGGTTCCAAATTATTACGAAACAAAAATTCTATGCAAAAACGGGGAGGAAAAACCTGTTGAGCTTTCTGCAAATTTAATCGAGTATCATAAAAAGCCAGCAATATTAGCAATAATCAGAGATATATCGGAAAGAAAAGAAATTGAGAGAAAGCTAACTCAGAGCGAAAAACTTTTTAGAACACTTATAGAACATTCTACTGTAGGTGTATACATCCATGATCCTTTAGAACATAAAATGATTTATGCTAATCCTTTGATTAAAGAAATTCTGGGTTTAAAAGAAGTTGAAACAAAGAATATTGATTTTTTTGAATATCTGCATCCTGATGATGAAAATTTAATAAAAAATAGATTAAAAAGAAGATTTGCAGGACAAAAAGTAGATCCATCTATTGAGATAAGGATTTTTACAAAAGATAAAAAGATGAGATGGGTTAAACTCTTTACAACGTTAATTGAATATGAAGGAAAAAAGGTTGCACTTGCCTCTGCAGTAGACATTACTCAAACAAAAGAAGCGTCTGATAGAATACATCAAAGTGAAGAGAGATTTAGAGTTCTTTTTGATAGCTCAACAGATGCAATATTTATATATGACCCAAATGATTTTTCAATAATTGATGTCAACAAAGAAGCCTGCAGGCGTTATGGTTTTTCATATGAAGAAATGAAAAAACTAAACATAGATGACATAAGCGATGAATCAATGATATCATTTAAATCAAAAGAATCAAAAAAATATATTCAAAAATTGATAGATGGCGAAACAATTACTATGGAATGGCTATCAAAAGATAAAAAGGGCAAAAAAATATGGCATGAAATGAAGAGTAAATTAGTTGAAATAGATGGTAAAAAAAGAATACTTGCAACTGCTCGGGATATAAACAAAAGAAAAAAAGCAGAAGAAAAATTATCTAAACAAGTCAAAAGAATTAATCTTTTAAATGATATTATCTCTGAAGGGGTTAAGACAAAAGATTTATCTAGTTTTTTCAAAAAAACGATTGGTAATATTATCAATAATCTTGATTATTCAGCAGGTGGAGTTTATATTGTTGATGATAACAATAAAACTGCATCTCTTCTTTATTCTAAAAATATTTCAGATAAGATGGCTGGAAAAATTAGTGATTTGGATGTAAATCAACCGCCTTATAACAAAGTATTCAAAAATAAAGAAATTTTTACAATTAATGATTATGACAAGATTAGACCGGAATTAGGAAAAATTTGTAATTTTAAATCTGTTATAAGTGTCCCAATTATATCAAGTGATGAAGTTGTGGGTGCATTGAATTTTGCAAAATCAAAAAAAGAAAATTTTGGTAGCTCTGAAAAAGAGTTATTAAAGGCAATTGCTTTTGAGATGGGAAACGTTGTAAAGTTGATTAAATACGAAGAAGAATTAAAAAAGAAGATGGGTGAAACTGATAGAATTTTAAATGCAGCAGGTGACGGGATTCGTATTATTGGTAAAGATTTTAAGGTTATTAATATGAACCAAACTATGGCCCAATTATCAGGAGTTGATAAAGATAATGGAGTTGGTATAAATTGTCAAAGAATGTTTGGTGCCAAGGGCATATGTGGCACAGAAAAATGTTCTATGGTAAAGGTTCTTAAAAATAAAAAGGGTTTTCAAACGCAGAACATTAGGGAAACTATTGATGGAAAAAAAGTACCGTGTCTTCATCTTGTGACTCCTTATTTTGATAATGGCGGAGAAATTGTTGGAATTATTGAAGATTTTAGAGATATTTCTGAAATTAAAGAAAAAGAACTAGAGTTAAAGGAAAAAATTGATGAACTGAAACGCTGGAAAAAAGTAACTGTCGGCCGAGAACATAAAATGAGGGAACTTAAAGAGAAAATTAAGGAATTAAAGAAGCAAAATTAATTAAAAAAATTGTGAGGAATAAAAAAACATGAATGTATATTCGGCACTTCCATTAATCGCTTTGATTACAAATCTTGCTACATGTTTTTATATACTCTATATTAATCCAAAAAACAATCTTAACCGTTTTTTTAGTTTATTTGCAGGTGGTTTAGCTCTATGGAGTCTTGCTACTTTCTATAATTTTAATTCAACTTCTGTAGTAGAAGTTGTTTTCTGGGAAAAAATTGGGACCATAGGTGCTGTTTTAACAAGTGTATTTTTGTTTCATTTCGTTTTAATTTATACAAAGAACAAATACACTGTTAATAAAAAGATATTAGCTTTGTTGTATTCATCTGGTATACTACTTATAGTAATAGAATACACAACAGATTTTTTTACTGTTGGGGCAATCCCCTCTTATTATGGTTTTGCAAAAATTACGGGCACCTATGAAATAGTTCTAAATTTCTATGTAATGATAATAGTTATTGTAAGTATTTTTCTATGTTACAAATTTTTTATTAAGACATCTTCAAAAAGAATAAAAAAACAGATTATTTATTTGAATATTGCTCTATTAATTCCTCTAATCGGAGGTATTTTTACTCAGTTTATTCCTACTATTTTAAATATTGAATTGATAACTCTTACTTCTTCATTTACTACATTAACAAGTGTTATTATCCTTTTTTCTATTTTTAGATATCAATTTGTTAGTCCTAAGTCTTTTAGCATCCAGAAAAAACTGGTTGTAATGTTTTTTGTTATAATTTTTATTATGAGTTCTTCAACTTTAGTTGCAACAAGAGTTATAACATATGAAAATGTTGAAAATATGGTTTTTGAAAGATTATCGGCGGTTGTACATAATAGAGCTGATACAATTCAGATGTATCTTAAGGAACATGCTGATAATGTCCGGCATTTTTCAAATAATAAAGAATTTATTGACTTGTTAGAAATAGATAAAAAAAATGACAGTTACTCTGATTACTATGAACATGCAAACGATAGGATACATTCTATTATTCAAACTAGTAATCATGTTGATCAAATTCATATCATAAATAATTCAGGTATATGTGTCATCTCTAGTAAGGGAGTAAGTGAGATTGGTAAATCTAAAGTAGAACATTTAGATTTTGATGAAGAAAATAAATCTGTTCATATCACAGACATATTTTTATGTCATGATACAAAAAAACCTGCTATTACATTTACTGCGCAGATAAAAAGTTTAGGAAGTATTATTGTAAAATATGATGTCAAGAAGTTATATGATATACTAACTGACAGAACAAGTCTTGGAAAAACTGGTGAAACTTATATTGTAAATCAAACAGGTATAATGGTTAGTCCTTCAAGGTTTTATAATGAATCTGAAAACTATGAAAATATTATTTTTAAACAAAGAGTTGATACTGAGAACTTTCATAATTGTATGCTTCATAAAGATTTTTCTGATGAAGAATTGAAAGATAAACATGAAGAGATTAAAATAACATATAACTATAGAAATCAAAGAGTGCTTGGAACACATGAATATATTTATGAAACAGATTGGGCTTTTCTTGCAGAAATTGATGAATCTGAAGCATTTTCAGATGTTTTCTATCTGCAGAACATGTTGACAGTAATTATTACATCTGTATCTATCATTATCCTAATTTTTGCAATGCTTTATTCAAAGACTTTTTCAAATCCAATAAAAAAACTAACTAATTATGCTAAAGAGATTAAAAAGGGAAATCTAAATGTTATTTCAGATGTTAAAACAAATGATGAAATAGGAGAGCTTTCTGATTCATTTAACAAAATGACAAAAAGTCTTAAGAGACATACTGAAAATCTTGAAGCCCAAGTAAATGAAAGAACAAAAGAAATGCAAGAAAAAGTCGATGAACTCAAGCGATTCAAAAAAGTAACAGTTGGTCGCGAGCTAAAAATGGTTGAGCTTAAAAAACAGATAGAGCAGATCAAAGAGGATAATAACAGTGGAGGGAAAAATTCATGATACCTGCAAAACATGCTTGGATTACTGTTACACTTTATATAATTGCCCTTACTTTTTATCTGATATATCTTTATGTAAAAAGTAAAGATAAAAGAAAATTAATGTTTTCAATAGCATTTTTATTTGCAATCCCCTCCTATTTTGCATTAGGTTTTGGACTTGCTGATTTTGATAATGCCAATACCTCAATATTTTGGGGAAATATTTTAGCAATAAATTCACTGCCGATAATATATGCTATATTTATTGCAGCGCATGACTACTTTTTAAAAGAGAAAAATTATGAAAAAATTCTAAGTATTTTTATCGCTATCTCAATATGCACGATTCTTTTTGTATTTACACCTTTTAATCTTGTAATTTCCCCAATTCCAACTTTTATTAGACAAATATTATCTTTGGAGATAATTGTTGTAGTAATTTACTTATATTATAAAACAAGAGAAATTGAAAATCTATACTTTTTGTTTTTCATAGTTAGTATGGTTTTATCTGGAATTGGATTTGATTTAGAATTTGGTTATTTCGCTGCTTTTTCTACAATTGTAGGTTACATATTCTTAACCTTTCTTTTTATTCAACCTAAAAACAAAGTTAAAGAAAAGAGAAGTGGGATTAGCAATTATTTTTCCCTTGAAAAAAAGATAGAATCTCTTGAAAAGCAATACAGTCAACTTTTTAATAGTATACCAGATGGAATAACTCTTTTATCAACTGATGGAACAATTATCGATATCAACGATTCAATGGCAAAAAACTTTAACTGTTCCAAAGAAGAATTTATCGGAAAAAATATGCATGATATTTTACCTCCAGATGTTGATAAAAAAAGAACAGACATTGCTTTAAAAGCATTAAAAACAGGAAAAGTACAAGAAAACGATGATAAAAGAGAAGGAAAATATTTTCATAATATGTTTGTACCAATTGAAACACAGGGTAATCAAAAAAATCTGATGGTAATAGCTAGAAATGTAACCAAAGAAAAAAAGATGGAAGAAGAAAGAGAAGAAAAAATACGGGAATTAAGAGACACTGAACTTGCTACATTAAATATTATGGAAGACATGCAGGAGACTGTTGAAAATTTAGAAGAAGCTAGAAAAGAGATTCTTGATAAAAACGAAGAGCTAAAAATGGCAAATCAAGAATTAAATGTTGCTCGTGAACAACTTACTGATTTAAATGAAAATTTAGAATTAAAAGTAAGAAAAAGAACTGAAGAAGTAAGAAAACTAATAAAACAAAAAGATCAGTTCATAAGCCAACTCGGGCACGACCTAAAAACACCTCTCACACCATTAAACGCTCTTTTACCTATAGCACAAAAAAAGGTAGAAGATGAAGAACTAAAAAAACTACTAGGGATTACTATTCAAAATGTAAACTATATGAAAAATTTAGTTACAAAAACCTTGAAACTTGCACGTTTAAATTCACCGGGTCTTCAGCTTGAAATTAAGAAAACAAATCTTTTAGAAGAAATAAATAAAGTTTTAGAGAAAAAAGAACTATTTTTTGAAAATAATAATATCCAGGTTGAAAACTTAGTTGATAAAAATATAAGAGTGGATGCTGATAACTTAAGAATGGAAGAATTACTTGATAATATAATTAGTAATGCTGTTAAGTATTCTAAAGAAGGAATGGGAAAAATAATAATTAACGCTCAAGAAAATAATGACGAAATAAAACTATCGATTAAAGATAATGGTCAAGGTATGGAAAAAGATCAAATTGAGCATATCTTTGATGAATTTTATAAAGCAGATGAATCAAGGCATGATTTTGAAAGTACTGGGCTGGGCCTCACTATTTGTAAAAGAATAATTGATCATCATGGAGGTGAGATATGGGTTGAAAGTGAAGGATTAGGTAAAGGTACAACATTTTATTTTACACTTAAAAAATCAAAAAATTAAATTAAATCAAAAGTTAATTAAATAAATATCTATATTTAAAATATGAGCTTTAGGAGGTAATGGATAGGTATGAAGAAAAATATAATGCTAGTTGATGATAGTCAAGATATAATTTATACTGTAAAAAATGGTCTTGAAGATATTGATCCAAAGTATAATATTTCTGCTGTAACAAGTGGAGAAGAATGTCTGCAGAATCTTGCGAATAAAAACAATCTTCCAGATCTAATAATTCTTGACATCATGATGCCAAAGATGAGCGGATGGGAAGTATATGATAGGCTTAAAGAAAATGAGAACTGGTCAAAGATCCCTATTGTTTTTTTAACAGCTAGAACTGATAATGTCGCCCAAAACGCTGGTAGATTCTTAGGTGAGGATTACATTGAAAAACCTTTTGAGATAAATGAACTAAAAAATAGGATTGATAAAGTAATAGAAAAAAAATAGGGAGGGAAAGTTAAAAATGCCTAAAAAAATAATGGTTGTAGATGATGAAAATCCTATTATAGTTTCTGTTAGAGAAGGGCTAAAAAGCCTTGCGTCTAAATATGATGTGGTAGGTGCAAAGAGTGGATATGAATGCATTAAAAAATTAGAAGATGAAGAATTACCAGACTTAATCCTTCTAGATATTATGATGCCTGGGATGGATGGATGGGCCGTTCAAAGACAAATCCAAAGTAAAGCTGATTGGAAAGAGATACCGATTGTTTTTCTCACTGCAAAAACTGAAGAGCACAGTAAGAGACTTGGAAATGTTGTAGCAAAAGATTACATTGAAAAACCATTTGAAATAATTGATTTGAAAAACAGAATAGATAAAATATTGAAATAAAATAGAAGATGATACTAAATGACTAAAAAACTCTTGATAGTTGATGATGATCCAAGTATCATTATTGCTGTAAAAATGGTTTTTGAAGAGGAAGGATACAAGGTACATACCGCAAGTTCAGGTATTGAATGCATAGATGAACTAAAGAAAGGATTCAAAGGGGTAATTCTTATGGACATAATGATGCCAAAAATGGATGGATGGGATACAATTGAAGAAATTGTGAATCAGAATCTACATAAGGGAAATATAATTGCCATGCTTACAGCTAAAGACATACCTGATATAAAGATGAATCCACTCAAAGAATATGTAACAGATTATCTCACAAAACCCTTTGAAGCTGAAGAAATCGTTGAAACAGTTAATGATTATAATAATCTACTAAATGAATAAATAGTTTTTCTTTGAAAAAATAGGGTGATGCCTTCATAGAAACAAATAGAATAATTGTTATTGGTTCATCGACTGGTGGTCCAAAAAATCTAAGAAAAATTTTTAAACATACTCCAAAGATAGATTCTAAAATAATAATTATTCAACATATGCCTAAATATATCAATGAGTCTATCAGAAAATCAATTGATAAAATAACAGATATGGATGTAAAACTAGCTGAAAACAATGATACAATTGAAGATGGAACTATTTATATTGCACCAAGTGAAAGACATATAAAACTTGAGGATAACAAAAAAATTGTTTTATTTGATGATGACAAAGTAAACTATGCAAAACCATCGATTGATGTTTTTATGAATTCTTTAAAAAAAGAGAAAGGCACAAAAATCACTGGAATAATTTTATCAGGTGTTGGTTTTGATGGTGCTGAGGGAATTAGCCATATAAAACAGATAGGTGGAAAAACTTTCGTACAAAAAATAAAAGGTGCAGAAACTTTAAAAAGCATGGGTGAAGCTGCAATAAAAACAGGGAATGTAGATAAAGAATTATCAATTAAAGAAATAAATAAGCATATATTTGGAGAATATAAAACAAGGAAAAGTGAACCTAAAAATAAAAAAAATAAATCAAATAATATTGTAATAATAGGTTCTTCAACAGGTGGCCCGCGTATTTTAAAACGTCTTTTCAAAGAGATGCCTAAAATAAAATCACCAATTATCCTAGTTCAGCATATGCCAATATTTATGAATGATTCATTGAAAAAATCTATTGAGAGAATCACAGATATGAATGTTAAGATTGCTGAGGATAGAGAAATACTTGAAAATGGAACTCTTTATATTGCACCTAGTGAGGTTCATTTAAAAATAGTTAATAATATGCAGGTGAAACTTGAGAAAAGTGAAAAGGTAAACTATGTTTGCCCTTCGATTGATGTTACTATGGAATCATTAAAAAAAGATGGGAATAGAAATATTTTTGGTGTAATATTAACTGGTATGGGAAAAGATGGTGCGGAGGGCCTATCATATATCAAAAATATAGGCGGTAAAACCTTTGCTCAAGATAAAAACAGCTGTGTTATATATGGTATGCCTCGTGCTGCATATGAAAAAGGATGTGTAGATTTCGTTCTTTCTCCTGAAGAAATAAAAAATAAAATTGTAAAATCGATAGGGAAAATAAGTTAATTCTTCTTTTATATTTATATTTTTGATATAATCCAATTATTTGAAAAAAATAAAGTAGAAGTATTAGGTTTATAGCATAATCGCCTTTAGAACTGTGTTTTTTTTCTTAATTTTTTATAAATTTTGATTTGTGATACATTAGGATAAAAATTGGTAAAAAATAGGAAAACTATAATTATTACAAAATTCATTATTTTTATTTGTTTATGGGAGAGAAAAATACAGTTAAAACAATTTCATCAAAGAAAAATCAGATGTTTTGGAGTTTTTTTGAAAATCATCCAGATTATTGCTATATGGTTTCATTAGATGGAAAAATCCTTGATGTTAATGATTCAGCTCTTTCTAATCTAGGATATAAAAAAGAAGAAATAATCGGGAAACCTGTAATTTCAACTATCTATGCTCCATCCTCACAAAAAAAAGCTAAAAAACTTTTAGAAAAATGGAAAAAAACTGGAGAACTAGTCGATGAAGAGTTAAAAATAAAAACAAAGAAAGGTGAAGAGAGAACCGTTCTTTTAACTGCTGATTCTATAAGAGATCTGAAAGGAGATATTCTACATTCAATTTCAATTCAAAGAGATATTACTGATCTTAGAAGATCTGAAGAAGAAATTAAAATTAAAAACCATGCTATTGAGTCCTCAATTAATGCTATTGCAATAGCAGATTTATCTGGAAATTTGACGTATGTAAATTCTTCATTTATTGATATGTGGGGATATAAAAAAGAAGAAATTCTTGAAAAGCCTCTTATAAAATTTTGGAAGAAAAAAGGAAAGACTGTTGAACTAATTGATTCAGTTTTAAAAGAAGGTAAATGGCGAGGGGAGTTTACTGCTGAAAGAAGAAATGGGAAGGATTTTACTGTTGAGTTACTTGCAAACTTAGTTAAAAATGATAAGGAAAACCCTATATGCATAATGGCTTCGTTTATTGATATAACTAATAGAAAAAATGCAGAAAGAGAGATAAGAAAGACTAAAGATCATCTTCAAAATATAATTAATAGTGCATCAGAAATAATTATTACAGTAAATGAAAAAAATAAAGTAACTTTATGGAATAAATCAGCTGAGTATATTACTGGGTATAAACGAAATGAAGTAATGGGTAAACCTTTAGAAAAGACAGATGTTTTTGAAAAACCAAATGATTTATCAAGTCTTTTTAGAAATCTTAGAGATGGGCTTGAGGAAAATATTGAAGATATAGTTCTAAAGGCAAAGGATGGAACTAAAAGAATAATTCAAGTAAATACCGCTCTTGTTGAAAATAAAAAAAATGAATACAGTGAACTTCTTTTTGTAGGTAAAGATATTACTGATAAAAATAAGAAGCATGGTAAACTTTTGAAGGGAAATAGTTATGTTGTAATAAATAACTTTGAAAATGCAATTGATCTTTTTTCTGATATTACAAGAATTAATTCAAAAGGAATGGTTTTTACTAGGAAAAATCCTTCTCTATTTAAAAATAAGATGCATTTTTCTTCAGATGTTAAAATCTTATTTCTTAGTAATGAAAAAATTGAAAATTTTGCAACTGTATCTAATTTTGATGAAATATTAAAACACATTAAAGATTTTACTTCTAAAAATAAAAACTCGGTAATACTCTTTGACAGAGTTGACTATTTGATAAATCGTTTTTCTTTTGATGATTTTATCAATATTTTATACAAAATAAATAATACAATAATAAAGAATAAATCAATATTTATTGTATATATTAGTACTTCTTTTCTTTCTAGTAAAGAAATTGCTTTTATTGAAGAAGAATTACAATTGTTACCTGGTCAAAAAGTTGAGGGGATAAATCTTGAAGATGAATTATTTGATATTTTAGAATATATAAATAATAAAAATCAAAAGAAATCATTAGTGTCTTACAAAAAAATAAGTAAAAACTTTGGTATTGTAAAGGCTACAACTGCAAAGAAATTAAATATACTTAACGATAAGGGATTGATAAACATAAAAAAGCAAGGAAGATTAAAGATTGTGAATGTCTCAGATAAAGGAAAAACACTATTACATAAAAGACAAATTATTTAGTCCTATTTTTAACCTAAATTTTACCTATTTTTGGCCAAATTTATTTATATGGTCATCGAGTTTTCAGTATATAATCGCTATGGAGATGGATGTAGGATAAAAATGACCATATACTAGACTTATCTTTGAAGTGCTAAAGATAGTTAGTATATTTTAAAAAAAAAGGTTATAACATCCTATATTAAAGACTGCAATGGTAGATGTAATTTATCATTGTTTTTCAGTCTAAAAGCGTAATGAACTATGTAGTTTAAAGATGGGATGTGTGAAAAAAATGACTGATCCGAAAAATAATAAACCTAAGAAAAAAGAAGAAAAAAAAGAGAAAGAAGAAGATATTCATTATGTAATTGAGAAAAATAGGGCAGTTCTTGAGGGTATGGTTGATCCTTTTTTTGTAACTGATAAAGACTTGAAAGTATGGTATATTAATGATGCGGCATTAAAGGCGTTAGGTTACACAAAGGATGAAATTGTAGGAAAGATGACTTGTAAAGATGTTTGTAACACACCAATTTGTGGAACTGAGGATTGTACAATTAAACACTGTCTTTCAGCAAAACAACCTGTAGTAGGAGAGACTGTTGCAACCACAAAAAAAGGAGATAAGATTCCAATTAAAGCCAGTTGTAATGCACTTTACAACTCAAAAGGCGAACCAGTTGGCGGTTTTGAATATGTTCAGGATTTAACAGTTGAAAAAGATGCTGAAGCTAAAGAAGCTAGTTTCATGAGCGGTATTACTGATGTTGTCTTTCAGACTGATAAAAACTTAGTTATAACAAAAGTTAACGATGCTTTTGTTAAAAAGATGGGTTGGACTCGTGATGAAGTTGTTGGAAAGATGAAATGCGGTGATGTTTGTAAGACTCCTCTTTGTGGAACAAAGGATTGTACCATCAAAAACTGTATGGAAACAAAACAAGCTATAACTGGTGAAACAGTTGCTGAGACAAAGGACGGGGAAAAAGTCCCAATTAGAGCTAACTGTAATGCATTAATTGATAGTAAAGGAAATCCTGTTGGTGGTTTTGAGTTAATCCAAGATCTAACTGACAGTAAAGATGCTGAGGCTAAAGAAAAAAGTTTTATGACTGGTATTACCGATCCTGTTTTTAAGT